>NZ_JAUBRO010000027.1:11521-101788 GCF_036701945.1 Microcoleus sp. MON1_C1
GCATCTCCATAAGTTTGACTCCCGATTGTAGTGACATTGCCATTGAGTTGAGTTGTGCCACCAATATCTGTAGTCAAGCTCGCGGCATTGACTGTTTGATTAAATGTAGTTGTGCCCGCACTACTTTTGACGGTGACCTTTCCTATTCCTAATGCCGGGGTGTTGCCTACAGCACCTTTAACGTCAATGTTTCCAGTACCTGTTTCTAAGGTAAGATTGCCGCTGCCATCAATGTTATTATTAAACAGAATATTGCCACCGGCTGCAGTGCCATTGCTGACTAACACGCTATCTCCAACTAGGGTATTGCCGTTAATTGTGATATCTTGAGATTGGGTGGTAATATTGCCATTCAGGTTATTAGTGGTAGCATTCAGAGTAATTGAAGCATTATCAGTTCCCGAAATCGATTGATTGGGATTTACAGAAATAGTGCCTTGAGTATTGAAAGTCACAGGATCTGGAAAAGATACCGGCAAATTCTCTACAGTGATATTGCCTGTAGTAGTGTTCCCTCCGAAAACAATGGCACTAAAGCCATTACGCAATGAGGATAAAAACGGTGATCCTATATCGATCGCCTGCGGATCGTCAGGAAGTTCAGCCTGGAACCGAATTCCGAAATTTGGCGAAAACGGCTGAACTGAAAAACTCCCTTTACTCTGCGCGAAACCTCCTTCCAAAAAGCCAATTTCATTGCCGCTAATGCTAATATTTCCAGTACCGGGCAATCCATTAGCATCAATGCTATTTATCCCAACTTCATTGGGAGTTGCGATCGCGATATCTCCACTGGCACCGGAACTCGAACTAGAATTAACTACTCCTGAGTATGCAAAAATGTTGCCTGTTTTGCCCGTGAGTGTTATGTTTCCGCCATTGCCAGCAGTGGAACTGGAGTTAAGATTACTAGCATTAATATTGTTGGCACTTAGTGTAATTGGCCCACCATTTGTGGTACTGGATGTGGTATCAATTGCCCCTGCAGTCGTATCAATATTGCCATTAGTGCTGGTAAGGCCGATCGCGCGTCCGGGATTTGTGATATCGCCTGTAGTAATATCGCCTGTAGTTGTAATCGCGATCGCGATCGGACTGGTAACATTAAGAGAATTTTCTATTTTCAGGGAACCCAAAGGCTCTGGCGCCCCAATTGGGCCGTTGAGATTAATAACGCCTGTTCCCGTAGTCAAAAGTAAGTTGCCACCGCCGTCAACCGTTCCCCCAAAATTAATGTCGCCTGCATTCGTTAACCCAGTATCGAGAGTGACATTATAACCCGCAGCGAGAGAGACTTGGCCACCAAAGATAATATTCTTTCCGTTGGTGATAATTTTTGAACTATTTAAGAAGTTAGTGGTTGGAGCATTAAAAGTAATGGAAGCGTCCTTCGCACCTGTAATGTCTCCATTGACTGCAATTGTGCCACTGGTGGGAGCTTGAATTGTGACTGGGAAATTAAAAATAACGCCTGGGTCAATTGCGATCGCCCCCGTCCCATCTGCCCGTCCGATAACCATTTGCGAAAAATCGTTTAGCTTGTTAAGTTCCGCCTGATCCAAATTCAAAAAACCGGCTTGATCAGCACCGCCGATCGTAATAGCTTTATCCGGCGTCAGCGGCTGCAAAGTAATAGTGCCCGTGCCATTAACTGTAGTCGTGCCTAACAGTGTAATTTCATCGCCCGTCAAAGTGACATTCTTGCTACTGCCTGCAGTCGCGTTAATCGAGCGATTGTTAATCACAATTGCATCGGCACTGTTCGCCCCCGTACCAGTCAAAGCAACATTTCCCGCAGTCGCTTCTAGTTCAGGACCACCATTCAGAAAAACGCCATAGTTGTTGATTCCTGTCCCACCACCAGTACCAGTCAGACTGACATTTCCAGAGGACGCTTTCACTCTGTTCGCCCCCCCAGGCGAAAGTTGTATCCCTTGATTGTTATCAGTCCCATTGCCACCAACACCCGTCAGAGTAACATTCCCAGTCCCTAGGGATTCCACCGGCCCTTGGATCAGAATGCCCGTGTTGTTCTCCCCATTCCCGTTGCTGGTTCCATTCAGGGCGATATCTCCATCCTGCGATTGAACTCTAGCAGGAGTAGAAATAAGTATCCCTGGATTAAAGTCCTTCCCATTGCCGCTAACACCGTTCAGAATCAACTTCCCGGTGCCTGTGGATTTCACAAACCCTAAGATCTCAAGGCCCGTGTTGCCGTCCCCATTCCCGTTGCCTTTTCCAGTCAGGGTGATATCCCCATTCTGCGATCGCACTATGCCATTAGGAAAATCACTAATCCTTATCCCTCGATTATAGTCCGTGCCATTTACCGCCCCCGTCCCGATGATGGTGACAGCCCCATTCGCCGTTGACTCCACTGTAGAGTCTCTTAGATTAACGCCGTCGTTGTAGGTTCCTGTCCCCGCACCTGTTCCCGTCAGGCTGATATTTCCCCCACCCGATCGCACTGTGCTGTTAGCAATAGATATCCCTGGATTATTATCTATCCCGTTCCCGCCAGTACCGTTGAAAGTAATACTTCCTGTCCCGAGCGATTCCACTGTGCTGGTAGTATTAATGTTAATTCCCTTGTTGTCGCTTCCAGTTCCATTACCGCCAGTACCATTGAGAGTAATACTTCCAGTCCCAGCCGTCGTGATTCCGCTGGTAGACACAGAAATGCCGTTATTGTTGCTGACTCCAGCGACTCCTTGACCTCTAATAGAAATATTTCCAGTACCGGCATTGAGTGTCGAACCGGTGAGAGAAACTCCGATGGGATTTGCCACAGTCCCTACTGCGGGGGAATTTGAGGGGCTGCTGCCACCTCCTAAAATGATGTTGCCGCCGTTGGAGTTGATGATAGCATTGGTAATGGCGATCGCCCCTGCACCACTGGCATCTACATCTGCATTCAGGGTGATACTGCCGCCGTTAGCCGTGATATTTTTGTTAACAAGTATGCTGTTATTAGCATTCAGAGTTAGGGAATTACTATTCGTCCAAGATACCGGAGCGTTGACTGTAATATCACCTTGATTCGGAGAAGCCGACGCAGTGGAAATAGTCACATTTGCCGAAGCAAGCTGTGTTTCCAGCGTCGTATTATTAATTGTAGAAGTACCACCAGAGGGCGTAAATGCTCCCGCTGAGAAACTGTCGCCTACAGTATCCGCACCTGTACTAATAGTAATATCAGTAGGATCTAACAATAAGGTGCCAGCGAGGCCAAAGGTCGATCGCAAATCAACTAATCCTTGAAAATCCAGCGATTGCTTTCCCGAAACTTCCACAAACCCGCCATTCCCAGAAAATAAGCCACCTCTCGCCGTAATATTGCCATTAAAGCGAGTAGTTTCATCCGCCCAAACTATGACTCGCCCGCCATTCCCATTACTAATAGCATCAGCATTAACCGTCGAATCGCTGCTAACAAAAGTCCGCGAAGCATTGGGCACAGTCCCCAAACCCTGATAATCTCCCCCAATCAGTACATTACCGCCGCCGTTAATCCCAGAAGCATCGATCTTGCCCGCAATAACTCCTACTTTGTCGCCTAAAATATTTACAGTACCGCCAGTATTGCCAGAGACGTTGAGAGTGCCGGATGCGATCGCAGTTCCCGCAGTTACCGGCACAGCAGCATTCCCAGTTAACACAACTTCGCCATTGGGATTTACCGTCAAACCCGTTGCCTGTGCCACACCTTGTCCAGTCAGCAACTCCGGCAAAGATAACACTGGCTGCGTCCAATTGTTTGGCAGCGAACTTTGATTTGCTGTCGGCTGAATATCCAAACTCAATAAATTCCCAGCTTGACTAATCCGCACCAAATTGTTACCCGGTACGGCGCTGATCAGAATATTGCCACTAGGTGCATTTACCTGACCGTTATTGACAACAGTACCGCCGATCAAACTTATACTTTGACCTGGTGCCACCGTCAAATTGCCTGCATTAACAATGCTTCCACCTGGCAAATTTGTAAACGCAAAACTATTCGGTGCCCCGATTAATGTTGCCCAATTGTTATTGCCGATCGCACTAAACCACTGATTGTTCCCAAAACCAATTCCTGTCGCCGTAGTAGCATTAAAAGATCCAGGCACGTTGAGACTGGCATTCGGCCCGAAAATTATGCCGGCAGGATTCATCAAAAATAAATTAGAATTTCCCCCCGTCACTTGAATTAAGCCATTTATTAAAGAAGGATTACCTCCAGTAATCCTTCCCAAAATATTTTGAATATTGGGATTAGTCAGAAAGTTAGCCGTTTGAGCCTCGCTGAGGCCAAACTGAGTAAAACTGTGAAAAAGATTAGCCCCATCTCCGCTGAAGGCCCCCCCGGAAATGTCGTAGCGGTTGCCGTTGGGAGTAACAACTGTGTTAGTGCCGTCTGGTGCGGGGGAGATGGGTTGCGCCTTTGCCGAACCCGTCGCTGCACTCAGCCAGCTAACAATGAATAACCATCCGAGCAAATGTAGTTTGTTGGGTGTCATTGTGTTTAAAGATTGTGCTTAAAGTGCGATGGTATTTATTTCTACTATTTTTACCCCTAAAAATTTCTCATGTCAATAGGAGCAGCCAATTTTGGGTGACCGAATAATTAGGACTGAAAAAGGAAATGTATGGTTTTAATTACTATGATTTACGTAAAAACAGTTTTTTTACTAGAAGTCAGGCGCGGGAAATGAAACTTAGTTTCTTTTTTTGACTTTCACTGCTTCCCTGACCCAATTACCTTAAAAAACCGGGTTAATGCGTCCGGGACTGTTGGTGAAAGTATGGCGCGGAATGCGAGGGTTAGAGGTTTAAAAAACTTGGAATATTAGTCAAAAGTACGTAAGTACCGATCGCCTACTATACAGCTTGCTTAGAGAGGCAAAAAACTCGCTCAAATTCCTACTCGCGGTCGCCGCCGCTTCTTTCTGCATCGGGCGACCAGCTTGCAGCCCGCTTTCACGAACAACTGACTGAACAGCCGACGTTCTCTCAAAAACTTTATATTTTAGGGATGAACTTTACCAAAACTTCATAAAGCTCGATTAAAAATTTTATGTATTTTTGATGAAAGCCAATAGTTGCAAGTCTTGTACTCAACTTTAGACTGTTACTAAAACGAAGTAAATGTAGTAAGTTGGAAGTCTAGGCAGGATGAAAATCTTGCTGTTACAGATTAAACTGTGCCAATCTGGTGTCAGTGAAAACTCTTAGAAGAAGCACTCATTTACTCCAAAACACCCTTAAGTAAGATCTCTCTGTAGATTCACGGGTGTGGAGCCTCTTCTTTAGATTTGACGATCGTCCTAAATATCGCAGGCTCGCGATCGTCGATTCGCGTCACGGCAACATGGCATTTTGCGCCTTACTACGTAACAATACTGGAGGAATCAGGGTTATGACTACCTTAACGCTAGTCAAAAAAACATCTTTTACAGTCGCCAGCTTGGCAACCACAATGTTGCTGAGCATCTGCACGCCCGTCAGAGCTTTCATGTTTGGCACTGCCGGCATCCAGTTCGATGAAGATACCAATATAAACTTTACCTTCGACCAATCTCACGGCGCTTACCAGTCCAGCTTGTGGGTAGCCCAAGCTCAGTCAGGAAACACTGGCTACACCAACATCGCCAGACTGTTCTACGAGACTAAACCCTCAGATAACGGCAGCGCGAATGACTGGCAGGGAAGCTTCGGCAACGCAGTCACCTCCGAAAACCGCTCCATCACCCAAACCTTCAAATTTTTGCAGGATCAAACTTATGCCCTGCTGCTGTGGAGCGACAGCGGCACCGGCCAACCATTGGAGCAGTACGCCTCCAGCAGCACCTTCATGAACAGCCCCAAATGGTTTGCCGCCAACACCCAGTACAGGAGAGATGACTGTCTGGTGGCGGGCTGTCAGCAAGCCGTGTTTGGCGACTTTAATCTCGACTACAACTCCCGCGACTCATTTACAAGCGTCAACGGCGGTAAAGGCCCAGAGCAATATTCATTGCTCACAATGGCCCAACTGGCTCAGGGTACAAAAATCTCATTCGACGATGCCGGAGGAGGAAACGACGTTGACTTCCAAGACTTCACCCTGTCGGCTCAGTTAGCTCCCAAACCAGTCAACGGCCTTGCCTTCCGAAACTTCACCGTGTCGGCTCAGTCAGTCCCCGAAGCAGTCCCCGGACCAGTCCCCGAACCAGTCCCCGGACCAGTCCCCGAACCAGTCCCCGAACCAGTCCCCGAACCAGTCACAGTGTTCGGGACTATGCTGGGGCTCGGGGCTGTGGCTGCAGCTCGCAGGAAAAAAAAGCGAGGGCAGCAACGATAAAAAAGACTCTTAACCAGCCCCATACAAATCTAAATAGTGCGTCTGTTCAGTGGTACTCTGAGGAATAGCATTTCTAAATGTTAAGACTTTTTCCATAACGGGAAAAATAGCATCCTAACAAAGGCACTATTCATGGTATCCACCGCAGAAAAAACGAACGTAGGCTACATCACCCAAATCATCGGGCCAGTTGTAGACGTAAAATTCCCAGGCGGCAAACTGCCCCAAATCTATAACGCTCTCACGATTTCCGGCAAAAACGAAGCAGGTCAAGAAATTGCCGTTACCTGCGAAGTTCAGCAACTGCTCGGAGACAGCCAAGTGCGCGC
The DNA here is from genome assembly GCF_036701945.1 of Microcoleus sp. MON1_C1. Taxonomy (NCBI): domain Bacteria; kingdom Bacillati; phylum Cyanobacteriota; class Cyanophyceae; order Oscillatoriales; family Microcoleaceae; genus Microcoleus; species Microcoleus sp. MON1_C1. The sequence goes on from NZ_JAUBRO010000027.1 coordinate 18,173, forward strand.
AGTTTCCATGAGTACCACCGACGGCTTGGTGCGTGGCATGGAAGTAGTAGATACCGGGGAAGCGATCCAAGTTCCCGTCGGAATCCCAACTCTCGGCCGGATTTTTAACGTCATCGGTCAACCCGTAGACAATCTCGGCCCGGTCAATACTTCCGAAAGTATGCCCATCCACCGCAACCCGCCGGCTTTCACCGAACTGGAAACCAAGCCTTCGGTGTTTGAAACAGGTATCAAGGTGATTGACCTGCTGGCCCCCTACCGTCGCGGCGGCAAAATCGGTTTGTTCGGCGGCGCAGGCGTCGGCAAAACCGTGATTATGATGGAACTCGTGAACAACATCGCCAAAGCTCACGGCGGCGTGTCCGTGTTCGGTGGTGTGGGCGAGCGCACCCGCGAAGGTAATGACCTCTACAAAGAAATGATCGAGTCAGGGGTTATTGACGAAGAAGACCGCAGCAAGTCGAAAATTGCTCTGGTTTACGGTCAAATGAATGAGCCGCCTGGTGCTCGGATGCGCGTGGGCCTGTCGGCTCTGGCGATGGCCGAATACTTCCGCGATGTCAGCAAGCAAGACGTGCTGCTGTTCATTGACAATATCTTCCGGTTTGTGCAAGCGGGTTCTGAGGTATCGGCTCTGTTGGGTCGGATGCCTTCGGCTGTGGGATATCAGCCGACTCTCGGTACGGATATGGGCGACTTGCAAGAACGGATTACTTCGACTACCGAAGGTTCGATTACTTCGGTTCAAGCTGTGTACGTACCTGCGGATGACTTGACTGACCCCGCGCCGGCTACGACATTTGCTCACTTGGACGCTACAACTGTGTTGTCTCGCGGTTTGGCTGCGAAGGGGATTTATCCGGCTGTTGACCCACTGGATTCTACGTCTACGATGTTGCAAGTTAGCGTTGTCGGCGAAGAGCACTATGGCGTTGCTCGCCAAGTGCAGTCAACTCTGCAACGCTACAAGGAATTGCAAGACATTATTGCAATTTTGGGCTTGGATGAGCTGTCGGAAGATGACCGCTTGACCGTTTCTCGCGCTCGCAAAATTGAACGGTTCTTGTCTCAACCGTTCTTTGTGGCGGAAGTGTTCACCGGTTCCCCCGGCAAGTACGTCAAGCTGGCAGACACCATTAAGGGTTTCCAGATGATTTTGGCTGGCGAACTGGACGAATTACCTGAACAAGCTTTCTATTTGGTGGGCGATATCAACGAGGCGATCGCCAAAGCTGAAAAAATGAAAGCTGACGCCAAGTAATTTTAGTCATTAGTCAGTTGTCAGTAGTCAGTAGTCAGTCGTTATTAGTTATTAGTTATTTGTTATTGGTAACAACTGACAACTGATAACTGACAACTGACAACTGACAACTGACAACTGACAACTGACAACTGACAACCGACAACTGACAACTGACAACTGACAACTGACAACTGACAACTGACAACCGACAACTGACAATTTATGACATTAACTGTGCGCGTAGTGGCCCCAGACAAAACTGTTTGGGATTCTAATGCTGAAGAAGTAATTCTGCCGAGCACCACAGGCCAACTGGGTATCTTGAGCGGTCACGCTCCAATGTTGACAGCTTTGGATACCGGAGTAATGCGCGTCCGTCCCGGCAAGGAATGGGTGTCTATTGCTCTGATGGGTGGCTTTGCAGAAATCCAAGAAAACAAAGTTACTATTCTTGTCAACGGCGCTGAAAAAGGCGAAACCATTGATAAAGAAGCTGCTCGTACTGCTTACACCGAAGCAGTAGCTCGTTTGGAAAAGTCCGCTAGTGGCACTGACCAAGAGCAAATTAAAGCTAAGCAAGCAATCAAACGCGCGAGAGCTCGTTTCCAAGCTGCCGGCGGCACGCTCTAGCTCTAAGGGTAACGACATAGTGCTTTTGTAGTAGGGACACAACATTGTTGTGTCCCTGCTGTTTTTCTCACGTTGTCTCCCTAATGTTTTGCTAAACTCCCGCCTCGGACAATAGAGATTGCATTTTTTCCCAAGATAACCCCTGCTGAAGATAGCGGGGGTTATTTGGATTGTAGGGGCTCTCCACACGATCGACACTGACAATTTTTGCTTCTTCCGGCAAAACAGGAACCTCGGGATCGAAAGCGGTCGATCGCGTCAGGGAACTAGAAAAGCCTTTAAAAATAGCAATTTCATCGAATTCGCCGTCAATTTCGGCCTTGACGATTAAAACTTCGTGCGATCGTTTTACCGTGTATTGTTCCAAACGACGAGCAATAGAGTCAGCCATAGCAAATCTCACTTTCCTGAAATCTGCTACAATATAGCTTAATTTTGCGGCTAATTTCAGCGACAGATAGCTAATTTTTTATTTTTAATTCGACCTTTTTTTACAGCAGGAAGTAAGCGGACATAATATAAATCCTGTAAAAAAAAATCTGCCAGATTTTCATCCGGCAAAACCTACTTGTCCGATATTTTATGAGCCACAGAAAGACTAGGTTTCAATTATCGTTGTCCCGTCAAAATTTTATTAAACAGCGTTTTGCTTGGGATATACGCTGCTATTTATGCTAGTTTTTTGCTTGAGATCAGCTATGGTAAGTGGCAACTCAAAGCTAATAAATAACTGTTTACGAGGCGGGAATTATAGTTAGTGGCTCAATTTTAGAGCCTTTGGGCTATCGAGAAAAATATATGTGCCGATTTGTCGAGCGAGTGACAGTAAAAGGCAAAAAATCTGCCGTCTCCGTGTTTGAAATTTATGATGCAGAAACAGAACACAGCATTGAACTAAAACAGGAAACTGCTGCTAAATTTCAAAAAAGTCTGAAGCTTTATTTCGAGCAAAATTTTACTGAAGCGCAAAAATTATTCAGTAAGATTTGCGAAAGAAATCCTCAAGATAGGTTAGCAGCAATTTACTACCAGCGCTCTCTAAAGAATGGAATGTATGGAGTGCCTGAAGGATGGTCGGGAATAGAAGCTTTGGATGAAAAGTAGTGATACAGATATATTGTATGTGAACATCGGCAGGGATATGGCAATGCCTGGTCCGGCGCGGGGAGTAGGACACGGAAATGCCGTGTCCGTATGGTTCGCTTTGACTTTTAATAATTTGCTATAAGATTAAGGATTGTAGAAACTAGATCGGGTCTTCCTTGCGTAAGTTGTGTTTAAGTACAAAATGGTTTATAATCTTTACCAGCGCTCAGCCTTCGCTCCAAGTATTAACTGGGTTTTTCAACCTAAATTAATGTTATGTCCACTCTTTCTCTCAAGCACTTAGTGGCAAAACTTTCAAGAAAAGCAACCCTGCAAACCGTACTCATAGTTCCGTTTGTCTTGCAAGTATTTGCAGCGGTGGGTATTGTGGGGTATTTATCATTTAGGAACTCTCAAAGAGCAGTAAATGACCTTGCGGATCAGTTGATGGGCGAGGTGAGCAATCGCATCGAGCAAAATTTGAGAACTTATCTGCAAACTCCGCACCAAATCAATCAAAGCAAGCTGGATGCAGTGAAACTGGGTTTTGTGAACATGAAAGACTTGTCAGCTTGGGAAAAATATCTGTGGCGGCAAGTGCAATTATATCCTTATATCAATTTTACGTCGATCGCTAATCAAGATGGAGAATATCGCACTGGCGAAAAGATGTCTAACGGCACTTTATTGATTAACGCATCGGGCCCGTCTACAAATTTTGATTTTTATTCTTACAATACTAATGATACGGGCGATCGCACTACAGTAGCCGCCTCCGTTAAAAACTTCGACATCCGACAGCACCCTTCCTACGCTTATGCGGCTCTAGCAATCAAACCAACTTGGAGTTCAGTTTATATATCCTTCCTAGAACCCACATTGATTCTCAGCGCGCTGCAACCAGTTTACAACAGCCAGAAACAGCTAGAAGGAGTATTAATTGCTGCCTTGCGTCTCGACAGTATCGGTCAATTTTTAAACAGCCTTAAAATAGGTAAATCCGGTCAAACTTTTATTATCGAAAAAAACGGGACGCTGCTGGCAACTTCCACAGCCGAAAAACCTTTCCGCACCCAAAACGGTAAAAAAGAACTATTTAAAGTTACAGAAAGCAGCGATGCAGTAACGCAAACTACAGCTAAATATTTAGAAAACCACTTTCAAAATTTGCACCAAATTACAAAAGCGCAGCAACTCAATTTTGAGATAAACGGGAAGCAGCAATTTTTAAAAGTCCTGCCCTTCCAAGACGGCAAAAGTTTAGATTGGCTGATTGTCGTCGTCGTTCCAGAAGCCGACTTTATGCAACAAATCCATGCCGGCAACCGAACTACAGTGTTGCTATGTTTGGCAGCTTTGGGCATGGCAACTGTGCTAGGAATTCTCACTTCTCGCTGGATTATCCAACCTCTTATAAAATTAAAAAATGCAGCAATAGCTTTATCTGAAGGACAATTTGACCAAACTGTAAAGCTCGATCGTTCCGACGAGTTGGGCGTACTTGCCGCTGCTTTTAACAGCATGGCAGCGTAATTGCAAGCATCTTTTACTGCCTTAGAAACTAAAAATACCGAATTGCAGCGACTCGACAAACTGAAAGACGAATTCTTAGCCAATACTTCCCACGAACTCCGCACTCCCCTCAACGGCATTATTGGGATTGCAGAATCTTTAATAGACGGTGCTACCGGACAACTGCCCGACTCAACAAATTTTAACTTAGCTTTGATTTCATCATCGGGCAAAAGATTGTCTTCTTTAATTAACGATCTTCTGGACTTTTCGCAGCTCAAACACAAAACAATAGAACTGCAAATTAAGTCCGTCGGTCTTCGAGAAATAGTCTCTGTAATTGTCACTTTGTCTCAGCCATTAGTAGGCAAAAAAAACTTGCAATTGATTAACTCAGTTCCTCGTGAATTGCCGCCAATAGCAGCCGACGAGAATCGCTTGCAGCAAATACTTTACAACTTAATTGGCAATGCGATTAAATTTACCGAAAGTGGCCGAGTAGAAATTTCCGCAGAATTGGTAACGGGCAACGCACAATCACCGTCTAATTCCCAGTTAGCCATTACTGTATCCGATACTGGCATTGGCATCCCCGAAGATAAATTAGAGCGAATTTTTGAATCCTTTGAACAAGCTGACGGTTCCACTGCTAGAGAATATGGCGGCACTGGTTTAGGGTTAACGGTTGCCAAGCAATTAGTTGAATTGCACGGAGGGAAAATAGGGGTATCTTCAACTGTAGGCGTCGGTTCCCAATTCATCTTTACTTTGCCCGTATCTGAGAGTCAGCCAGATTTTAGTAGCATACAGCCGCGTTTAACCGAGGGTTCTCCCATTTTAATCACTCCTGAATTCGCGGGGAAATCCTCTATAATAAATTCTCAGCTATCAGACAATAGCGGCTTGTTAGAAAGTGAAAAGCTAAAAATTTTGGTAGTCGATGATGAACCCATTAATATTCAGGTCATTATCAACAGTCTTTCTCTAGCAAACTATGAGATAACTCAAGCGAGCAACGGCTTAGAAGCTTTAATTCTGATTGAATCAGGATTTAAGCCCGACTTAATTTTACTCGACGTAATGATGCCGCAGATGACGGGTTATGAAGTGTGTCGAGAAGTCCGAAAAAAATACTCGCCTTTAGAAATGCCTATTCTGATGCTGACGGCTAAAAATCAAACTACTGACTTGGTAGAAGCTTTTAACTTAGAAGCAAATGATTATGTAACTAAACCTTTTATAAAAAAGGAATTGTTGGCGAGAATTAACACGCAAATTCGCCTTGCTAAACTGAATGCAGCCTACGGCAGGTTTGTGCCTCACGACTTTCTAAACTTGCTGGAAAAGCCGAGTATTATTGAAGTAAAATTAGGCGAAAATCAGGAAAGAGATATGACCGTGCTATTTGCTGATATTCGCTCGTTTACGGCGCTTTCAGAACAGATGACACCCCCTGAAAATTTTGCATTTATTAATACTTACTTGGGCAGGGTTAGCCCTGCAATTAGGAAAAATAAGGGGTTTATTGACAAATACATTGGGGATGCAGTCATGGCACTGTTTCCTACATCTCCAGAGGATGGTGTGCGAGCAGCAATTGATATGCAAAAAGAAGTGAATATCTACAACCAGCAGCGAGAAAAAAATGGCTTGTTTCCGATCGCGATCGGCGTCGGTTTACACGCGGGCAATTTGATGTTGGGTACAATTGGCGAGCGAGAACGGATGGAAAGTACGGTGATTGCTGATGCGGTGAATCTCGCCTCTCGTTTGGAAGGATTGACTAAGGTTTACGGCTCTGGAATTCTAGTTAGCGGTGCAATTATCGATCGGCTAGACGATCCAGAAAAATATAAGTACAGATTTGTCGATCGAGTAACCGTGAAAGGAAAGACAAATGCTGTGTCGGTGTTTGAAATTTACGAGACAGAAACAGAGAAAAGCATTGTACTTAAGCAGCAAACTGCGGAGGTTTTTCAAGAAGCTCTCAATTTTTACTACGAGCAAAAATTTGTTGCAGCCCAAAAAATATTTCAGAATATTTTACAAATCAATCCTGACGATCGGGTAGCCCTGCTGTATTTCAAACGAGCTCGCAAGTATCGAATGTACGGAGCCCCGGAGGGGTGGTGTGGGGTCGAAACTTCGACGGAGAAATAGGGCGCACACTGTACGCCCTACTCTCTTTAACAGATGGTTGCACAAACTTTAAAATATAGTGCTACAAACACCCAATTTATTCCAAGTTTTAGGGCCGACAATGCCATCCGCAACGATTTTTTGTTGCTTTTGAAAATTGATGACTGCTTGTTCGGTTTTCGGGCCGAAGCCTCCATCAGTATTTACAGAAAATCCGCTGGCGTTCAAGAGTCGCTGAAGGTAGCGAACGTCCTCATTTTGGGTGACGCCATCGTTGCGTTTGAGTAGGGGAAAATAACGACAGGAAGGTAATTCCATGTGAATGGCGTTGGTGGTTTGCATAGTTTGATTCTCCATTGGTTGTTTGCAAGTTGTTTAAAAGCAGGGCAGCGGGAAAAAATGTTAATTAATAGTCCTGGATGCACTTTTGACGGGCCTAAACGAGGTTTCGGCTTCGCTCAACCGCCAGATTTTTTAGCAGTTCTGGGGGCATAAAGGAAGTATTGCTCTGAAAAAAAACAGTTTTTTGCTACCCGTGCGCCTAGGATTAGTTAACTTGGATTTAACATCCGGGTTCACCTGTATAACAAGCGCCTAATAGACTCCAAGTTTGAGGGCCGACAATGCCATCAACAGCAATCTTATTTTCCTTTTGAAATTTGATGACTGCTTGTTCGGTTTTTGGGCCGAAGAATCCATCAGTTGCGACGGGATATCCGTTTTTGACTAAGGATTGTTGGAGATAGCGCACATTTTGATTGGCAGTGGTAATATTATTTCGTTTCAGTGTGGCCAGTGAAGAGCAAAGAGGCAATTGAGCGTAAATTGAATTTGTGGTTTGCATGGTTTGATTGGGGATTAGTGGTTTGCAAGTCGTTTGAACTTGCTATTCCCCAGTTGTAGCTGTGGGGGGAAGTGCTTTAACAGTCGCTTTTTATAGCGACGCTTATCTGGGGTAGCTCAGATGAGTGACAGCCAGCTATCAAATCCGTTTTGTGCAAAGTAATTGTCAAAGGAAAACAGCAGCGAATTTGCATTTTTTATCAACTTTTAGCATCTTTGCCACCAGCCCCACACCATAAGTAAGTCGGCGCAAAAAAACACCCCTATGTAAACAAGGGCAAAGTCTCCAAAGGCTCTCTACTGGCTGACTTAAACCTGTTTACACAGTGTTACATTATGTGGTTTAATCTCGTATACCTACTTACCTGTACGGCTGTTGGTGTGGGGATGGATAGGCAGATTGACGCAGGTTGGTTAGTCAATCGATCGTGTGACGGTGCAATCGCTCTACTCTTGTATAAGCTGAGTAATGGTCTTTTCTATAGAGGAGGCAAAAATACTGTATTTAAAGCTAGTTAACCATGCGAGCGAAAAGGGCGATCGGAAAAATTCCTCTTGGGTTGGGACTTTAACTTAGAAGTGATATCGTAGTATCGGTAGATAGTAGATTTCCGGGTGTCAAACAACTTGAGAATTGAATCAATGACAATTTCTGTAACTATCGGGTTAAAGTCGGAAATAAAGTCGTCAGCGTCGAGATTTTGTAGAAAAAATTCCTTAGCTCGATCGCACTGATAGCGCATTTCGTCAAAGCCAACAATTTTTACCACAAACGTTGTCAACGGCGAGTTTTCCAAATCGGTTTGAGAAGTGCTTTTAGCCCGCCCATTTTCTAATAAATTTAATACTTCCGCTTCTAAACCAATTTTAGGTTGATAAGGTTTTTCTATCTGTGGAAAAAAGCTTTCCAGGCGGACGCAGTTAGCAGCTTTATCGGGAATTCCTCCCATCATCATCGCCAGAGACACCTCAATCCCCAAATCCGAAGAAAGAGCTTCTAGCAGGGCTAGAGCAGGCAGTTTGCACCCCAAATAAAGCTTCGCAATTTCGAGATTGTACTTAGCAGTAGTTTCCCAGTGCTGATAGGTGCGATCGTCTGGATATCCCTCAAACTGCCGAAAAATTATTTCTGGCTTCAGATAATTCAGAAAACCTTCCATCTTGACCAAGGCAACTCGGTAGTCGCGAACCGTGTAAAAACCGCAGCAGATGAGATTGTGATTGGTTTCCGGCAGTAAATTCCACGTATTTGCCAAAAAATGCGCTGAACTATGGTGAGCAAAACTCATCACATCCCGGTTAGAAATTCGCACAGCTTTTTTGACCGTTTCCCGCATTTCCTCGTCAGTCAAACTGAGGTTAAATCGGCTATTTATTGCCTGCAAGCGCTCATAAAGGTGCTGGCTTACTGTTACTCCGGACTCGGCAGAGCGAAACGGAATGGTTGCTTCAATGCAGCCTGCAATTTGAAGCAATTGCTCGCGTTTGAGGAAGGGTTCTAGAGCTTTTGCTGCTACGACAGCGCTGAGAAATTCGTTTTTTCCGGCGAAAGGATTTAGGACTTCGCCCGGTACAAAATTGAATACCAGCATTACCATCTCGAAGATAGCATCCGCCGGCAGTTCAGATAGATCCCGAATTTGTAGCTGTTTGTTAACCTCTTTTGCAACAGGAGTGATGTAGTAGCTGACGTTAAAGTTAATGCTGCGATCGACTTGCACGTAGACGGTATCGTGAAATAAAGCTGCCAAAACCTCGATCGCGTCTTCATCTCCCCCCACCTCAAAAATATGTTCGGGAGTGTGAAAAAACCGCCACGGCCCCATCATCGGCTGAACAATCAGTTCGGCAATCCGAGCGACTTCACTTGGTTCGACTTTTGCTTCCAGGCGATCGAGCGCCCAAATCAGCCTTTCTAAGCACTGTAAGTAGGCTTGTTTGCTATCCATCACAGTCTTTCCCAGTAACATTGCTGTCAGTCGATTTGAGATTTGAGATTTGAGATTTGAGATTTACTGCACAGATGAATCTGGAAGCTTCAACCTTAGTCTAAAATTTTTATCTCTCCACGACTGGAGTCGGGGGCTTGTATCCGTTTTTGGGCGAGTTTACGTCATCCACCCTGCTGTTAGTTTAATTTTTTCCTAGCTGCGATTCCCCTTTTGGGAGTTGGGATTTTTGAGCTTTTTGTTGAAGACTTTAGCTGCTATTTAAAAGGCAAATACTTACTTAAAGTCCCCTTAATTTCCGGTAGCTGACCTCCCATTTTTTCCTAGTCTAATTAGCACAAAGTATGACAAGTAAATTACATAGATTACTAAACCTATCAGACCCAAAAATCCCAAAAATTGAGGGGTTGCCGTAGGGTGAAACATTTGTTTGTAGAGCCAAGGTGGATCTAACCAAACGCGACAAAAAGGTTCATCAATTATCTGAAGTTGAGATTTAAAGGCACAGCTTAAGAAGGGAAGTTGAGCTAATGCGCCCAAACCGCTGTAAACAGTAATCGCCCACCGCCAAGCTGTAAAAGCCAGTTTCAGGGGCGACTGCGGTCGATCGGCAATTTCTTCGTTTAAATCCTCCCAAAACCACAGACTAGCAGGAATTAAGGCCCTCGCAATCACCGACGATACAAAGCTCACAGGCAGCGCAGCCATCATCAGGTAAAGTGTAATTGCCAGCAAACTCGCCACCCGCCAATAAATAATCGACAAACGGACGATCGCGTCAGCTTTTGCCACAACAGCCCAAATCAGCACTACCAGCGGGATCGAAATTGTTAATAACACAGACAACCGGTAATCCATCCAGACTAGCGGTTGAAACCAAGGCCCGGTGGCTGCCAATAAAAGACTCAACATCTTTGGGAAAATATACTCACTTATTTGTGACAAATTTTACTACAAAAATGCTAAAAAATCAGCAACCTAAACATGGTCTTAATGTTTTAGTTACTGCTATTTTTTCTAAGGTACTTGGCGCGCTTTGAAGGGTACTGGAGACGCGATAGACGGCAATATGCTTGGATTAAAACTGTTTATCCCTCAAATCTCGCCTTCCCATCCCCCGAACCAAGGCGCGCCAGAGCGAATTATTGTCCCCCTTGGTTCGGGGAGTGGGGAGAAGCTGGCTGATTTTAACCGTATTGGGATAGAGGGCAAATCTCGCCACTATTTCAAGGCTCAACCCCTAAAATAAAATTCTCCCGCGCCAAAAGTTAGATTTCGGCGCGGGAGGGAAGGAATAGAGCTAAATGGCTCGTTTATTCCTCGTAGATGCGGCACTCAGCAGCGTCAGGATTGTCGTCGCAAAATTTTTCAAAAGAATTCTTAGGTTTGACTTGCTTTTGGTGGGAAGCTTCTGCTTGCAGTTCTTCAACTGCGTCCCACGCCGCCGCGCATTCCCCGGAAGTGGCGCCCTTGAGGTCACAGACGGTACGAGCGCTTTCTAGTTCTTCTTCAATTTTTTCTTGGATGTTGCCTGCGGGTGTTGTTGTCATAAAGCTTGTTGGTATGAATGTGTAGGAGAATATGGTGGTCCCCGACCTATTTCTAGGTAATGTTAGCACGCCCCTGGGTTTAGTGAGCTTGTTCGGCTAACGGCACATCCTTAACCCAAATAAAGATGTTTAACCGTTAACGACAGAGCAAGGGACTAGCTAAGCAGCCGCTTGGTGTCATCACTCAAAAAACTTAGACCTCTAGAGTCTTAGGCTGGTCAAGTAAAACTGAAGTTTTAGGCCAGAAGCCCAGTCACTTGAGTGTTGAGTCGTTGACTGTCACCTTATTAAGTAAGAAAGGTTTTCTTTTTGGATGTTTGTTTGGGTTGGATTTGCTGTTTCGGTATGGCGACCCCAGCTAATAATAGCTTGAGATGCGCTGCTGTTGCAGCAGCCCAGATATAAACCATCCATAAGTATGATGCAGTAGCCGTCTCTACTCCCTGCTTTACTAGCCCGTAGGCGGGTTCTAGTCCACAGGCATCAATGTAGGTCGAGCCAACCTTACTTTTGATGAAAACATTACACGAGGTTGGTGTGTCAAACTGTATTGAGCTTTATCTTTTAAGATTTAGCTGAACACGGCATTTCACACTTAACAAATTAAGGGGACTCTCATGTTAACTTATGTTAACACAAGAACGGCGATCGAGGGGGAATCGATCGCCCAAGAATACCGTCCCCCCAGCGGCAAGTTCCGGTTAGCCTAATGTATAGAGATAGTTTTATAGAGAAGTTTGCCTTATGTACACCGAAAACCAAATGCAATGGGTCAGCGCCTTATCAACCCGTCCGTCTTTGGAATCCGCCCTCAAAGAAGTTATAGAACAAGCCGATCGCGACCTAGAAGGCCCGGCCGATTTAGCGCTGATATTTATCTCGTCTGCCTTTGCCAGCGAGTATTCTCGGCTGATGCCTTTACTCCGAGAACTGCTGCCAGTGCCCGCGATCCTGGGCTGCGGCGGGGGAGGAGTCATCGGCACGAACCGGGGCGGCCTCACCGAAGAAGTCGAGGGATCTCCCGCAGTCAGCCTGAGTCTGGCGCGCTTGCCGGGAGTGAATGTCAGAACTTTTCACGTCGGTGCAGAAGAACTGCCGGACTTAGACAGCCCCCCGGATACTTGGGTGGATCTCTTGGGCGTGCCGGCCCAGGAAGAACCGCAGTTCATCATCTTGGCGGACCCCTTTTCGGCAAAAATTAACGATTTGCTGCAAGGGCTAGATTATGCCTATGCGGGTGCGGCGAAGGTAGGGGGGCTCGCCGGGGGGGACGGTGCGGGCAGGGGCGCGGCGCTGTTTTGCGACTATCAGCTTTACCGAGAAGGGACGGTTGGGGTAGCTTTGAGCGGCAATATAGTTTTGGAAACGATCGTAGCTCAAGGCTGCAGGCCGATCGGGCATCCTTATCGGGTGACGGAAGGAGAACGGAATATTTTGCTGAAACTCGAAGAACAAACCGACGATACCGGCAGCGGGGGCATCGAGCGATCGCCCTTAGAGGCTTTGCGAGAGTTAGTTCAAACTTTGAGCGAAGAAGACCGAGAATTAGCCCAGCATTCGTTATTTGTAGGCTTAGTCAGCGATGAATTCAAGCTGACATTAGAGCCGGGAGATTTTTTAATCCGCAATCTGTTGGGAGTAGATCCGAAAGTGGGAGCAATTGCGATCGGCGATCGAGTCCGTCCCGGACAGCGCATCCAATTTCACCTGCGAGACGCCCGCACCTCGGCAGAAGACCTAGAAATGCTGCTCGATCGCTATCAGCGGGCCGCCGAGTACAGTGGTACCTCGAGCGCCGGCGCCTTAATGTTCTCTTGTCTGGGGCGCGGTGAAGGGCTTTACGGCCAGTCGAACTTTGACTCTCGACTGTTCGGCCGATATCTCAAAAACATCCCGCTGAGCGGCTTTTTCTGCAACGGCGAAATCGGCCCCGTCGGCGGCAGCACCTTTCTGCACGGCTACACCTCCGTATTCGGGATTTGCCGCCAAAACTCATAATTTGTTAACTATTGACTGTTGACTGTTGACTGATGACTGTTAACGGATCACTGTTAACTGTTAACAATTGAAGATCTAAAATCTAAAATCTAAAATCGCTCCACTGATGACCAATAAATAAAAGCGGCAGTCGCCTGCCGCTTTTAGCTGTAACTAGATGTCTGGAAACCTTAGAAACTAAAGGTAGTACGGAGGAGTCCGACCCAGATATCCTTGTTTTCCTCGTTGTGTTCGGGATTCATAATCACGTAAACGCCCGGTGTCACTGAGATAAAGTCATTGACTTGGAAGCGATAGAAACCCTCTAAGTGATAAGAGGTGTTGCGGTTTCTGGCGACATCACTCTCAGTAACTTTTGGCGGTACACCGAAGACAAAACCCAGGAGGTTGCCTTGCCGGCCAAAATCTGCCAGGGCCAAAGTGATAGCACCATTCTGGATCGTCGCGTCATTGCCGCCCCCCCGCAGTTGCTCAGCCTTCGTATAACCGTACCAACCGCCAAGCTGAAAGCGACGGCTGGGTTTGAAGTTAACTTGCACGCCATAGTTATCTGCTTGAGTGGTTGCTTGACCGAAGGGCCGGTTAGCCAAGGCACTGCCCGTACCGCCCATGATGCCAACATCGCCTGCGCGATTGTATTTGTGGGTGTAAGTGAAGGCCAAATCAAACGGTCTGCTAAAAAAGCCGATCTGACCCAGAGCGCTGAAAGAACCGTCGGCAACGCCCCTGCCGTTTGCGGGGTCGGGAGCATCGCCGTCGGAGGCAAGATAGCCCCCAGTAGCTCGGAGGGGGCCCAAGTTGAAAGTCAAACTTGCGCCAGCTCCCTGCGGCCCGCGGAATACGGCCGGGTTGCGAACTCCAAATCTGGAAATTGCACCAGTACCCGTAGAGTTAAAGGGTGTTACCGTGTCTGCAATTTCATCCAGGTCAAGTCCTTTAGGACCGACAAAGACTGTAGCGGGACCGACCGGGAAACGATAGTACAGTTCGTCTAGTGTGAATTGGCTGCCCTCCTCGCCGTCAAAGGCCAAGCGAGCCATGTTAGTGCCGGTAGCGGTTGATGCTCCGTAGTTGGCGACGTTGACTGCTTGCAAGCGGGTTCTGAGCAAGTCTCGACCGGTGAAGCTTGTCAATAAGTTCAACCGCACCCGGTAGCCGAAGTTGGTGACAGTTTGGTCGTCGCGATCGCGGATATGATTGCCGTTGGCGTCACGAGCTTGTATAGGATCTCCGAAGGTGTCGCTGACGGCAAAAATGGCTTCTCCAGCCAGTTTGGTGGTGGTGGAGAACTGGTTGGCTTCGAGTTCTGCGGTGCGAGCTTCTAGGCCGTCTACTCGTCCGCGCAGGGTAGCGAGTTCGGCTGCAAATTCTTCTTGCAGGCGTTGCAGGATGGCTAAGTCATCTTTAGTAACTAAGTTACCTGTTGACCCAATTAGCTGGGTTATTTGGTCTAAGCAAGCGTTGACGCCGGCTGCAAATTCGTAGCGAGTCAGGGCGCGGTTGCCGCGGTAGGTGCCGTCGGGATAACCTACGATACAACTGTAGCGTTCGACTAGGGATTGCAGGGCTTGGAATGCCCAATCTGTCGGTCGCACGTCAGAAAGCTGAGTGACTGATGTCACCTGGGACATGGTTCCGGATGGTTGGGCCGGCAGCGCTTGGGGAGCCACAGGGACGATGGGACCGCCCATTCCGGCGGGTGCTGTCTGAGCAATTTCTACCTTAGTAGCTGGGGTAGTAACTGGGGTAGTAGCTGGGGTGCTGGCGACTGCTGGCACTTCAATTTTCCCAGCGGTGTCTGTCTGGCTGATTTCCACTGCCAAGTCTGATGCTTGGGGCGCGGGTTCGGCTGTACCTGCTGCTGCTAGGGGTTCAGTTGCTGCTGCGGCGCTGGTCGGAGCGCTTGGGGCTGCTAACTCGATGTCGCTCCCTGTTGTTTGCAGTGTTGTTGGCAGTGTTGTTTGCAGTGCTGCTTCGCTGGTTTCTGGTTTGATTGAGGCGAGTTTTTCAGCGTCTGCTTCGTTAACGACCGGGGTTTGGGCCGCTTCGACGCTGCTGTTTAAAGCCAGGTTTTCTGGGGCAGCAGGGGCTGCTGCAACTGGTTCTGCAACTATTTCTCCAACTATTTCTGCAATTTTTGACTCAGATGACTGAGCTGTAGTTAGCTGGTTGGCTTCAGCGGTTGCTGGAGCTTCTGCGGCGATCGCAGCGGCACTGACGACTGATGATAGCCCCAAAATTGTCGGGGATACTAGCAGTAAATTCCAAAAAGTTCTGTTCATTTTCCTCACACCTTCACACTCTATTCAACTCGACGAGCAGCAATTCCCAACTGCTAATTTTTGTGGTTGCTTGCCTGTTGACAATAACTGCCAAAATAGAACCTATCCATAACTGTTGATTCACAGTTGATTCACAGTAGGCGTGTCTACTTCTGCTTGAACGTAGGGGGCTGAGCCCTTATACCGCCCAGGCATCAATTCAGGTCAAGCCCACATTACATTACAGTTGATTATACCATCACGTGCTAATTTCATCTCTCGATCGCCCGACTTGCTTGAGTTGCTCTGCGGGCGATCGACAACTGGTTCTACGGGTTCGACCACAATCTGCCTCTAACTGACAACTGCCCCTAGTCCTCGATTACGCCAGACTTAACAGACAGTTATAGGTAGGATTGTGGCTGCTTGTCGCATCCCTTATACAGCTTTGTATCCTAGAATGTCAAGCTTTTTAACCTAACTTTAAACCTCGCGACCCGGCAGGGGCTATTTTTCCGCCATGAGTGGGGAACTGAGACCTAAAGGCTGGTAGATTTACCCGATCCAAACCAAAGTTCAGGCTTGACCAATGTTGGTTTTTTGAGGCCCGCTGCCGTCGGGACTTGCCAGGGCGATCGCCATTTTTGAGACTAAGCGTCAGCGGGTTTAATTTCCCGCTATTTTAACACAACTTTTTTGTTGTTTGAGTGCGACTGCAACGGGTGGTGCTTGACCCGCTGTTGGCGCAAGGAAAGCTCAGTGGGTTGACTGACCACTATATCCATGATTCCTAGAGGTTTTAACGATGTTTTGGCCTACGGACGCTCGCAGGAGTTTAGTGCTAAGCTGGCAAAAATGCAGAAGTCAAAAATCGAGCTGCTGTCAGAACAAAAAACCCAAACGCTGGGGGTGAGCAAGTTATACCATTTTCGATTAAATAATTGGCAATAACTGATGACATAAAGGTTTGGAGCTTGCCTACAGTTGCATTATTTTGGGTAACTGGTATTAGTAAAAGAGTGAGGGTTTATGGAAGATTTTGGTATTATTATTGCCTGCTGCGACCAAGATTATCTGTTTGCTAAGGGGTGCTGCGCTAGCATCCGATATTTCCTGGGAGATGTGCCGATTTGTCTGTTGATTGACGGTACGTTTTCTGTGACTGCTTTGGAAAAAGCCTATGGGGTGCGAGTTATCAATCGCACAACTGTTTCTGAAGAAGTTCTCAGAAAAAGAAGTTTTGGTTGGGGCAAAACTAAAATGATTGCTTTCTGGGAAAGTCCTTGGTCAAATTTTATGGTTTTGGATGCCGATACGATCGTCTGGGGCGATGTTCTCAAATTGGCTAATTTTCAAGACTTTGATTTTATTGTAGATAAGCCTTGTTACGATTACCCGGATGCGGATGTTTCGGAATTTTTCTTTGACATTCCGGGCGTTGAGAAGCATTTCCCGAATTTTCGTTGGTCGGAATCGCGATCGAACTATTTCTGTACAGGTACTTTCTTTGCTAAACGCGGCGTTTTTAGCTTGGAAGAATACGTGGAAATTTTAGATTTCACGGCCGCCAACCCGGGGATATTTAAGTACGGAGAAATGGGGTTTTTGAACTTTATGATTTTCCGGGCGGCACAAGAAAATCGACTGCGGGTGCAGAATGTGGATATGCAGTTGTTGGTGCCGGATTTTGACCAGGATTTACTGAGAAAGCAGTTTCCGGTTGAGTCAAGCGGGCCTGCGGGCGATCGCACTCAGGCCACGGTGATCCACTGGTGTGGACCGAAGCCGACCTTATCTACTGGGAAAGTTTACTCGGAACCGATGAATTTTTGTCGCCGCAAGTGTGAGGAGGATGTTTGGAACCGCACGGGTTTGGCTGCCGAGATGTCGCTGCAAGTTGAGGATTTACAGCGATCGATCTACGTGTATAAGAATAAGTTTAAGAAGAAGTTTCGGCAGTTGACTGGTAAGTAGATTCAGACTTGCGCGCGGGCGAGAAACCGGGAATATTCCTCGATTTCTCGCCGCCAAATCCAGATTTTTTGAAGAGTATTTTGTCAAGAGGCTTTTTTGTACCGCAGATGTCAGCCGATCAACGCGGAGGCACGCGGATTTTGGCTTACTCATCCAGGGGTAAAGTTGGCCCGGGTGGGGGTAAAACTTGGCGGTGAACGCTTACTTTGTGACTTTCCCGCTGAGTTTGCATTTCGACGGCGATCGCCTCAAATTCGACTTCCATGCAGCCGTAGGGAATCTCTAACTCGACACTTGCTCGAACGTTTCCCAACCCGTTAGATTTAAATTCGGTAATCCAGCGCGGCCCGTCGAGAATCAGGTAGGTTTGTCGATCGTACACCCAAACTTTCACATAAATCCGGGGCATTAATTCCGGGAGTTGCACTTGCACTTTTACGGGCCCGCCGGCAAGGATTTCGGCCCGCGGCAATTCTAAAATCGGCATCGGTACTAACTCGTCTTCTGGCAAAACGTAGGGAGTCGGGGGAGTTACTTCTTCTGCGACAGTTGTGGTTTTTTTAGCAACTTTTTTCGGTTGCGAGGGTTCGTCAAAAACGACAAATTCTCTGGCTTCCGGGCTAGTGGATTTGGGGTCGGAAATTGTTTGGCTGCTTTCGGGTTGCTGCTGGGTTGCGCTGCTTTCTTCCACAACAGCAATAGCGTCGCTGCTATTTGCGGCGGCTTTTGGAGTGGGCGACAAGGTGGTTGCTTTGAGCCATTCCGGGGATTCGCCGTTGCTGGCTAAGGAACTCAGTCGCGACCAAAATCGACTTTCGACGTTTAAGGTTTGAAATGCCTTTTTTGTGGGTGCTGGCTGGGTTTCTGGGGCTGTTTTTTCTAATTCGGGGCTGTTTTCTGGTTTTTGGTCGGTCGCCCCGATTTCCGCTGTTTTAGGGGAAGTTGGGATGTCTGAGGGTTTGGTTTGTGGATCGATCGACTCTGCGACCGTTCGAGGCGAATTGGAGATTTCCGACAGCAATTGGGATCGGCTGCTGTCGGGCAGTTTGTTGCCAAATGCGGGCAGTTCTAGGCCGCCTCCACTTGGGGTGTGACGCGAAGCCAGTAGAGGGGGTAAGGCTTCAGTGGTTGGGACTTCGGCGGGGGATGGAGGGTCTAAGGATTTTTCTACTAGCTTGAGGAAGGATATATTTTTGGCGCTTCCCGACGGTTTTGAGGCTGTTGGGGAGGGTTCGGCTTGATGCTTTTCTTCGATGAAATTGTCTTTAATTTCCTGTAGAAGGTGCTCTAAACGAGCTGTAATTGTGAATAGTTTGGTGGCTAGGGTGACGCCACCGCTGCTGAGAATTGCTTCTCCTAAAATTAGGCGGCTTTTGCACTCGGTTGGAATGTAGGTGACGCAGGCAAAGATGCAGGGGGGAACTTGTTCTGGCATCGGCTGCTGGATTTCTGCGAGAATTTTTGAGGTTTGGGGGTCGCGCAGGTAAATTTGCAGTTGTGCTGAACCGATGAGTTGTTTGAGTTCTATCGCTTCGGATTCGGGGATGAGAGTTGCTGTTTTTCTGCTTTGTTGGGGGTGTTGGGGAATGTCGATTTTGCCGGAAATGATTAAGGGGCGACCGAGTTGGGTGACGAAGGTTTCTCGATCGAGGACGAGTTCGAGTTTGACGCCCGGTTTGGGTTCGGGGGTTTGGGGAATGGGGAATTGGTAGATTTTGGTCTGCTGCGGTGCTGAATCGGCTGCTGGGATTTGGGTTGGTGCGGGGCTATCGACCGGTGCTGCGATTTGTGGGGCTGCGCGATCGACCGGTGCTGCGATTTGTGGGGCTGCGCGATCGACCGGTGCTGCGATTTGTGGTGCTGCGGGGGAAGTTGCGGGTTCGGTTTGGTCGATCGGCGGTAGGGGTTCGGAGGTTTCCGATTCTGCGGGCAATACTTCCAACTGAACGCCGTACTGCCAAGGTTTTAGTGGTGTTGCTTTGGGATCTGGCAAGCAGGAGAGTTCCCACAGTCCGGGTTTGAGCCTGGTGTAGGGAATGATCACGACTAATCCTTCGGGGTTGGTGCGGGCCGATCGGCTTTGGACTTTCCGCTGCGCCCCTGGGTCGAAGGAGGTATGGGTAACGCGAATTTCGATGTCGGTGTTGGGGTGCTGAATGCGAGCAACAACACGGTATTTACCTTCTAGAATTTCCACGTCGGAGGTTTCTAGGGGCAACCAGGCGCGATCGCCTTCTTTCTGTAGCAAAAATTCTAATTTTTTCATCTTTCTTTCCCCTTGAAGGCTCCCGCTTGATTCGTCACAGGTTGGTGGTGGTTTGTTGAGCGACAGCTACAGATATTAAATTACTTATGTTTTATAGCCTATCACCACTGTCGGTCAAGAGGCCCACTTACCAAGGACTGCCGATTATGCTGAAAGCTGCCCAATAATACGGATGGGATAAATCTTTGCTGTCGAGTTTGGAGATGGACGGCGGCAAGGGAATGTCGCCTCGGGAACTTCGCAGTTGACCGCGTTCGATCGTCACTTTTCCTTCGATCGCGGCAATTTGTGCTTGCCTGAGAGCTTCAGCTTTAATGATAGGAGGGTCGTTTGGCCTGCTGATTTTTAACTGCTGGTAAAACTCTGTCATCAGGGCGAGAGTGCCCGCATCGCTGACGTACCACAAGCTGGCGAGGGCTGATTTTGCTCCCGATTGCAGCGCTAAACCGGCAAATCCGAGTTCTGCTTCTTTGTCTCCCAAGGCGGTTCTACAGGCGCTTAATACTAATAGTTCGAGGGGCGGATTGTTCCATTTCAATTCTCTCATTTGAGCGAGGCGCAGTTGGGTGTCCCAAAATTGAATGTAGGAGTTATTTGGGGTTCCGGGGCGGAATTCGGCGTGGGTGGCAAGGTGGATGATTCCGTATCTTTGTTGCAGTCGCTGGGATTGCAAGTTTACTATGGTGAAATCTTCGTTGAGAAAGGATTGACCGGGCCACTGTCGGGCGATCGCGCCGAGTTCTAACGGCACTGCTGGCAGCGGTTCTTTGTTTGCCGTTTCTGCGAAATCTGATGCTCCCATTCCTAGGACTTGCACGTTTCTGAGGTCGGCGTAATTTATGTCTATGAGGTTGAAGGCGGGGATGCGGGCGAGGCTGTATTTTTCGATCAAAAATTGCTGTCCGTCGTGCATTGCTGCTAAGGGTACAGTTCGTAAACCTGCGCCGGCGCAGAACAGCAATGTTTCAATTCTTGCGGTTTGCAAATCTGTTTCTAGGGGTGCAACTATCCATTTGTAGAGTTGTTGGGCTGGTGCTAGATAGCTGGTGGTGTTGAGTTTTACGGGATTGGTGATTTCGCTACCTAATTCTTGGACTACTGAGAGCAGTTTCTCTTGTTTTGCTTCTGGAACGCTGCGGAGAATGGGCGGGCGATCGGGTAATATTAAGATTAATTCTAGTTGGTCGGTGCGCGGGATAGCGTAAATTAAAGCAGGTTTTTTCTTTGTTTGAACTGCTAGCCGGGAGAGAGTTTTTGATATTGCTTCGGCAGTTTGCCCACGGGTTTCAAAGTCTTGTTCAAAGTATTTTTGATAGTCTTCTTTCCAGGTTTCTTCGATTCTGGTTACGGCTTCGGTGAGGTTGCCCCGATCGAGCAAATTTCTCATTTCTTGCCCGTTAAGCCCGCCCTGGCCTGTGTTTTGGGCAATTGTAGCGAGGTTCGCGGTACTCCAGCAGAAAAATATTGCTATCAAACAGTAAAAAATAGCTTTTTTAATTTTTTTCTGATGGGTGTGTTTTTGGCGTTGCTGCTGGGATTGGTAGTGCATGATTTTGGGGCGGTTAAGGGCGCCGTTGGCGGCAGCAGTTGGCAAAAGTTGGGATGTGGGTGGGAATTTTGACTGTGCTGGCGATCGCGGCACGATTCTAGCATTCAAGACCAACTGCAAATATCTACCGTAGGGTGTGGACACCAGCACCAACAGAGTCCCCGCACCAAGAAATTCGCGATTTATGTAAAAGTTTGCAAATTATGCAGGGATTTTGCATAAACAGGACTTACGCAAAAACCCGGTTTCTTCAAGTAAGTCCTGTTTTCTACATAGCAGCCAGGTACATTTAACTGAGATGTTGCACCATTCTCCATAATCCTTTTATGAACAGGCAAGATGCCTGTTCCACAAAAAATTTATCTCTCGTGGAACGGGCATCTTGCCCGTTCTTAAAAAAGATGCAAAATCTGAGTTTAACCGGCATTACCTCTAGGGCCGTCTTTGACTTTTTGCGGCACCTCTGCACTTCTCAAGTTGAATCGGGTTTGGTCTTGGTATTAAGTGACGAATCCCCTGAATCGAGCGCCGATCTATTGAGTTACCTCAGGAGATATATTCTCTGTATTTACTTATTTTAAAATAGTTAAGTTTTTTCGCGCCAACTTACTTAAAGCTCGACTGGTTAATTGTTTTGCCTTGGATAGCTGCCCGGTTATTTCCTACACTTCGCCGAGAGGGCATTTGGCCTAAGATTTAGCGTGAAAATCTCCTAGTTTTTTAACATCATTGCCGGCGGTTGCCAAGAGTTGAGCAACATCAATAAAAACACTTAATTATTTAGAGGATTTTACGCTAGGCGGTCGATCGCTTTTTCCTTGTTGATTCTTAGTTCTCTCCTAGATAGCTGAAGCCTGCTTCCTTCCGCTATACATTGTGTGCGATCGCACTTGACACGGTGCGATCGCGATCGGACGGGCAAATGAGTCTTCGTATTTCTTCACATATCCTGCTTTCGGTCTATGATATATGCCTTATGGCGTATTTGTGTTTAAAGCCCGTTACCGCGTACCGCTGATGAGTCAATCAACCAATTCACCGCTATCCCCACCAGTTTCTCGAAGAACCGCCCTCAAATTCCTCGGAGTCGGTGCCGCCGGCGGGCTGCTGGGCTACTCTCGATTTTCCAAGCCAGAGCCCACCGTTTTTGTGCAAGATTCTCTTGACTTGCCGCGAATGCTGAATAACCGCAAAACCGTTGCAGTTGTGGGGGCAGGCTTGGCCGGGCTCGCCTGTGCTTACGAACTCTCCCAGCGGGGTTTCGCCGTAACATTGCTCGACAAATCGCCCCAACTCGGTGGCAAAATTGCTAGTTGGCCCATTCAAGTTGGGAACGAAACTTTTATGATGGAACACGGTTTCCACGGTTTTTTTCCACAATACTACAACCTCAAAAGTGTGGTTGAAGAACTAGAAATTACTGATAACTTTGTATCTTTAGAATCCTACGCTGTTCTGTTTCGAGACGGCAAATACAAACCCGAAGTTTTCCGTCCCAACCATTCAGCTTTTCCCTGGAATATAGTTGATTTGGGGATATCTTCTCCCAATCGGCTCAAGTGGGGAATCAATCTTACAAAACCCGCTCACTGGCAAGTATTTCGGGAAATCGGCGGTTTTCAAACTAAAAAAACTTTCGATCGCCTCGACAATATATCAGTTGCCGACTGGGTAAAAGGTGAATTTCCGCGCGGGCTTTATGACTTGTATTTTCTGCCTTTTGCCAAATCCAGCCTCAACGCTCCAGATGAATTGAGCGCGGGAGAATTAATGCAATTTTTCCACTTTTACTTTTTCGGAAATCCAGAGGGTTTGGCCTTCAACGGCACGCGGCAAGATATGGGAACGAGTTTGGTGCAGCCTATTGCCCGAGCCATTGAAAGCAAAGGCGGCAAAGTATTGACAGATGTCGCAGTCAGTGAGATTCGCTGGGAAAACGGCAAGATTGATTCTCTGAGTTACCAGTCGGGAGACGTGCAAAGTAAAATACCTTTTTGGGTTAAGCGAAACGCGCTGTTAACTGATAGCAACTCTACCGAATATTTCGGCGCTGGGGACAGCGTATTTGCCGCCGCACCGTCGGGAAAAGAGGCAATTTCTCTGACCTGCACTCACCAAGGCTGCACGGTTCAGAAACAGAACGACGGTCAATTTCACTGTCCTTGTCACGGGGCAGTTTTTGATGCCGAAGGGCGAGTGGTGAGCGGGCCTGCTCAGCGGGATTTGCCTCGATTTAAGGTAGTCGATGAAAAAGCAGATGAAATACAGTTAGCAGCAGCGGTTAACCAATCGCAGCCGCAAAAATTGGCAGAAACATTGAAGGCTGATTATTATGTTTTGGCGGCAGATGTTCCGGGGATGCAGCATTTGTTTAGTTTGGCCCGCGGTGAGGTGAATCCGCAGGTGCAGAGTCGGATCGAGAGTTTGAATATAGCCGATCCGTTTGCGGTGGGCCGCTTTTGGTTCGATCGCGAATTTCCCTGGGAGCACAGCAATTTCAGTTCGCTTTCCGGCTACAAGCTGACTGACAGCATTACGCTTTACCACCGAATTCAGGATCAGTTCATCGAGTGGAATCAGAAAACTGGCGGTAGTGTAGTGGAACTGCACGCTTATTGTTACAAGGAGAAGGAATTTCCGAACCAGGAAGTTTTACTGGCTACTTTTGAGCAAGAATTGTACGAAATTGTACCGGAATTAAAAGAGGCAAATATGCTGCACCGGGAATTAGTAAATCAAAAGAATTTCTCTGGATATCCGCCCGGTAGTTATGCGGAACGCCCGGAGACTTGCTGCGCTGTACCTAATCTTTTGTTTGCGGGAGATTGGGTAAAAATGCCGTTTCCTTGCGGTTTAATGGAAAGGGCGGTTAGCAGCGGTTTGTTGGCAGCTAATGCTATTTTATATCAGGAGGGTTTGCAGAGGCGATCGCTCTTGACGGTGAATCCCGAAGGCGTGTTAAAAATCTAAGGTTTGTAGCGGGGCGGGTTTTATAAATTGTCAATTATCGGCTGCTATTCTCGGTAAAACCAGCCCCCAGCCCTACCAGTTTAGATTTTAGATTTTAGATGTTAGATGTCAAGAAATGGGAATGACTGATTCAAGAAGGGTTTGGAGCTTTCTTACAGTTGCATTCTTTTTTTAAGATGAGTTACGGTTTGTGGGTGTGGTTTCCCTAAGGAGAAAAGGCAGAGCTTGCGAACAAAAAAAATATCTGCGTTGAGGGGGGTGGATATACGGTTAAAATATTATTGAATGAGTATAAAGCAATAATAGATGCTGAATAGTAACTGCAAAATTCGCAATAAATCTGTAATGTTTGATGCTTTTGCAACAGAATATGATTTCGCTGCCACCTTGCAAAACCAGAACGATTTCTTTACTAACAACCTATCGGCCAGCAAAGGTGCAGCATTAGAGATTGGCTGCGGTTCGGGAATTCTTGCTTTTGAATTAGCCCAGTATTACGATAATGTTGTCGCCGTAGATTTGTCAGCAAAAATGCTGGACATCGCCCGTCAAAAACGCTCAGCCCCCAATATCGAATACATCCAAATGGATGCCAGTCAATTAGCGATCGACCGCAAATTTGATTTAATAGTTAGTGCTGCTACTTTTCACCACCTGCCCAACCTCCCAGCCGCCCTTGAGGCAAGTAAAAAATTGTTAAATCCGCACGGAAAAATCGTCTTTTTAGATAATATATCGGAAGTCGAGACACCTCCTAGAATAGGCTACATATTAGGGGCAGCGAGAGATTTTAAGCCCGACTGTTCCACCTACGGATTTCGCAATGCTTTAAGATTATTAAAATTTAGATTGTCGCCGACGTGGTTGAAGCATTTAGCTAACGATAGGTATTTGTCAGAACGGAGATTTAGAAAAATTTACGGTCGTTGCTTTCCGGGCTGTTATTTTGTAAAATTGGGTTGTTTTATGGGCGTAATTTGGGAACATTTGTAATGCAAAACAACGCGATAAAATCGGTATCTGCAAGGGGAGAAAAAACTCACATCCGCCAGTTGGGCATTAATCTCGATCGCTGGTATGCCATCGCCCGCAGCACCGAGGTGCAAACTCAGCCGCTAGCTGCGAAAATCTGGAATCGGGCGATCGTACTTTTCCGCGACAGTGCAGGCAAAATCAACGCTTTAGAAGATAGATGTCCGCATCGGCAAGTTAAACTCAGCCACGGCAAAGTTAAAGGCGATTTAATCGAATGTGCTTACCACGGATGGCGGTTAAATGCAAGGGGAGAATGCGCCGAAGTAGATTATTTAGCAGAAAATCAAAAGCTACCTAACTGCAAAATTCGCTCCTATCCAGTCCAGGAAAAAAACGGTTTTATCTGGCTGTTTCCCGGAGACGAAATGCAAGCAGAAAAAATAGATTTACTGGATTTGCCAGAGTGGGAACATCTCAATTATATTGCGACTGTTTCAGTCATCGACTGTCAGGCACACTATTCATTTTTAATTGAAAACTTGATGGATATGTACCACGGACACTTGCACGATGATTGGCAAGCTTGGGCAAATCCGGTGTTAGATACTATAGAAGAAAACGAGCATCAAGTAACAGCGCGCTATCAGGCACAAAGTTATTACAAAATAGATAAAATTTGGTCAATTTCTCAGTTATTTTTTAAGTCTTTGCGCCGACTGCACCCGGAACCGCTGGACGTGAGTTATGTTTACCCGCATTGGGTTTCAACTTTGGGGAGCGACTTTAAGATTTACTGCTTGGTTTGTCCGGTTAGCGAGACAGCAACTCGCGCTTATTTAATTCATTTTACCTCATTAAATGCGTTTTGGCGGCTGCACAAATTGCCTGTGTGGTTTCGCAGGTTTATCAAAGATAGTTGTTTCGGTGCGGCTCAAAAGTTATTAGATGGTTTGGTGCGGCAGGATGTGTTAATGATTGAGGAAGAACAGCAGGCTTTTTTGCAGAATTCAGAAACAAAAAATTATGAATTAAATCGAGCTTTAGCCAGCGTGCAAAAGTTGATGAGAAGTCAGGCAGAAAATGGATAATTCAGGATCAGATTGAAATCTGCTGCGGGATGAATGAAACCTGCCTGCACAGGCTAGGGCGTGTTTTTTTGCCTCGTTGTATCCTTGAAAATAGGCGATCGCAAGCTCTTAACGCTCATCAACCCTTGGAGACTTAAGCAGCGAACAGTGGGATTCGTTAAAACCGCTACTTCCACCACTGAAACCCCGAACAGGTAAACCCCATCACGACCACCGACAAGTCGTGAACAGCATTCTCTGGATACTCAGAACTGGTGCCCCGTGGCGACACCTGCGGTGAACGTTATCGAAAGTGGGAAAGCATCGCCACACGGTTTTATCGATCGCAAAAAGCCGATATTGGGCAGCAAGTCTTTTATGAAGTCAGTGAATTTGTTTAGGTGAACTCGTGAAAAATAGATGAAGTTTTATATATTGACAGCTTGAAGTGCGATCGGCTATATTTTTTTACTTAGGCGAGAAATTATACTATCGGCAGATGACAAGATTGAATTAATCAATTAATAGGCGACTTGTTTTGAGGGTATCGCCCTAGCCGCCCCAAGGTCACCTCGGCTTGTGAAAGAAAGCAGAAATCGAGCTTAAGACCGAATTCAAGAGGCAATCGAGGTCACCATCGGCGGACTCAATGAGTCAGTCCAAAGCATTCCTGAAGATAGCAGCGCTAATTTAGGCGGCTCATCAGGTGACTCCATGAACCACGTACACATAGAGATTGAACTATGTCATTAATGCCAGATAGCGATCGCACTCCACAATCTACCGCACCTTCCTCTAGTAATTTCCCACAGGCAGTAGGTACAACAGCCACACCCACTTTGGAAATCAACGCCTCTCGGCAGTTCACTTCCTGGTTAGCTTCACAAAATCTCAGTTTAGTTTTCACCACCTATCAGGCGGGGAAGGTCTTTTTCATTGGATTACGACAAAACGGGGAACTGTCGGTATTTGAACGGACATTTGAACGGTGTATGGGATTGTATGCCCACAACAGCAGCCTGTATATGAGTTCGCTGTATCAACTGTGGCGGCTTGAAAATGCCCTAGAACCCGGACAAGTAGCGGATGGCTGCGATGCCGTTTATGTACCGCAAGTGGGGTATATCACCGGAGATTTAGATATTCATGATGTAGTGCTGGTTGAACCCCCGCAACCCCCCAAGCTTCGGGGGGAACAACAAGTTGAACCACAAGTTCCTTCCCTTAATAACGGGGAGTTAGGGGGGGTAGTCTTCGTCAATACCCTATTTAGCTGCCTTGCCACAATTAGCGAAACGAAAAGCTTTGTCCCCTTGTGGAAACCGCCGTTTATTTCCAAATTAGCCGCAGAAGACCGATGCCATCTCAATGGTTTGGCGATGCGAGACGGTCAACCCCGTTACGTCACGGCAGTGAGTCAGTCGGATGTGGCGGATGGCTGGCGGGATAAACGCAAAGATGGCGGCTGCGTGATGGATATTAGCACCAATCAGGCGATCGCCACAGGCTTATCGATGCCTCACTCACCCCGTTGGTACAACGATAAACTGTGGTTGCTCAATTCAGGTCGTGGGGAATTTGGTTATCTAGACCTGGAACGGGGAGTATTTGAAGCGGTAGCCTTTTGTCCGGGATATCTGCGGGGTTTGAGTTTCTGCGGTGATTTTGCCGTGGTGGGGATATCCAAACCCAGGCACAACAAGACCTTTTCAGGTTTAGCGTTGGATGAGCAGTTACAGGCAAAACAGGCCCAAGCCCGATGTGGACTGCTGGTGATTGACCTCAGAAGTGGGGATATCGTCCACTCGTTACGCATTGAAGGAGTTGTAGAGGAATTATACGATGTGCAAGTCTTGCCAGGAGTGCGGCGACCGATGGCAATTGGGTTGAAAACTGACGAAATTCGCCGCGTGATCTCGATAGGCGGCGGCTAAAGCAAGAAAACCGACTTCTGGAAAGAAGTCGGGATGTGAAAACTTTCAACTAACCTAACAAGGAAGAAGTAACACTATGTTTGAACCAACCTTCAACCTCTCAGACCTCAACGGCAGCAACGGCTTTGCGATTAACGGCATCGCGGCGTATGACCAATCAGGCAGGTCGGTCAGCAGCGCCGGGGACGTCAACGGCGATGGCTTTGATGACCTGATTATCGGGGCAGACTGGGCCGACCCCAACGGCATCATTTATGCAGGGCAAAGTTATGTAGTATTTGGCAGCAACAGTGGCTTTGGTGCGGGCCTCAGCCTCTCAGAGCTCAACGGCAGCAACGGCTTTGCGATTAACGGCATCGCGGCGTATGACCGATCGGGCTCGTCGGTCAGCAGCGCTGGGGACGTCAACGGCGATGGCTTTGATGACCTGATTATCGGGGCATCAAGTGCCGACCCCAACGGCATCAATGGTGCAGGGCAAAGTTATGTAGTATTTGGCAGCAACAGTGGCTTTGGTGCCAGCATCAACCTGTCAACGCTCAACGGCAGCAACGGCTTTGCGATTAACGGCATCGCGGCCTCTGACTTATCAGGCTCGTCGGTCAGCAGCGCCGGGGACGTCAACGGCGATGGCTTTGATGACCTGATTATCGGGGCAAGATATGCCGACCCCAACGGCATCAGTGGTGCAGGGCAAAGTTATGTAGTGTTTGGCAGCAACAGTGGCTTTGGTGCCAGTGTCAACCCCTCCACGCTCAACGGCAGCAACGGCTTTGCGATTAACGGCATCGCGGCCTTTGACTTCTCAGGCTTCTCGGTCAGCAGCGCCGGGGACGTCAACGGCGATGGCTTTGATGACCTGATTATGGGGGCATCAAGTGCCGACCCCAACGGCATCAGTGCTGCAGGGCAAAGTTATGTAGTGTTTGGCAGCAACAGTGGCTTTGGTGCCAGTGTCAACCTGTCCACGCTCAACGGCAGCAACGGCTTTGCGATTAACGGCATCGCAGCGTATGACGAATCAGGCTCGTCGGTCAGCAGCGCCGGGGACGTCAACGGCGATGGCTTTGATGACCTGATTATCGGGGCATTTATTGCCGACCCCAACGGCATCGGTGGTGCAGGGCAAAGTTATGTAGTGTTTGGCAGCAACAGTGGCTTTGGTGCCAGTGTCAACCTGTCCACGCTCAACGGCAGCAACGGCTTTGCGATTAACGGCATCGCGGCGTATGACGAATCAGGCTGGTCGGTCAGCAGCGCCGGGGACGTCAACGGCGATGGCTTTGATGACCTGATTATCGGGGCATACTTGGCCGACCCCAACGGCATGAGTTTTGCAGGGCAAAGTTATGTAGTATTTGGCAGCAACAGTGGCTTTGGTGCCAGTGTCAACCTGTCAGAGCTCAACGGCAGCAACGGCTTTGCGATTAACGGCATCGCAGCCTTTGACTTATCAGGCTTCTCGGTCAGCAGCGCCGGGGACGTCAACGGCGATGGCTTTGATGACCTGATTATCGGGGCACTAGCTGCCAACCCCAACGGCATCAGTGGTGCAGGGCAAAGTTATGTGGTGTTTGGTCAGGCAACGACTCCCACCAATCAACCCCCCGTGGCTAACAGCGACAGCGCTACCACGGCTCAAAATACTGCCGTCACCCTGGAGGCTTCAACTCTCTTAGCCAACGACACCGATGCCAATGGCGATAGCCTCAGCCTGACGGGGGTCAGTAATGCTGTCAATGGCAGCGTTACCTTCTCTAATAGCAATGTCATCTTCACCCCCAGCACTAACTTCACGGGTAACGCCAGTTTTAATTACAGCATCAGCGATGGCCAAGGCGGCACCAGCAGCGCTACTGTCGGTGTCGCTGTCGGCGGTACTCAAATGGGTACCAGCGGCAACGACACCCTCACTGGCAATGCCGGGAACGACTCGCTCAACGGCGGCAACGGTAACGACAGCCTCACCGGCAATGCCGGAAACGACACCTTGATTGGCGGCAATGGCAGTGACTTCCTATTCGGCAGTGCGGGCAACGACTTACTCAATGGTGACAATGGGGATGACACCTTGAGGGGTGGACCCGGTAGCGACACCTTGACCGGTGGCAACGGCCCGGATATCTTCGTGTTTGCCTCCGGCGAGGGCATCGATACGATTACTGACTTCAAGTTGGGTAGCGACAAAATCGGTCTGACTGGGGGTTTAACGTTTGGGAATCTGTCGTTCTCCGGGAATGAGATTCGTATGGGTAGTGACGTTTTAGCCGTCCTGACTGGGGTGAATACTAATACTCTGACTGCCTCCAATTTCGTTAGCGTTTAGAACCGCGCACCGGCCCAGTGAGCCTCGTCAGCAGCGCTTGTGGCTGACGAGTCCCCGCGCTACTTTTTGCCTCGACTAAAGAGTCGCTCAATTCAAGGCAAAACATCTCTGATGAAAAGCTCAAATCCCGCTACGAATCAAACCAGGTGAAAGTGAGATGAAATCAAGGCAGCTCAGGCGAACGAAATTCGCCGCGTGATCTCGATAGGCGGCGGCTAAAGCAAGAAAACCGATTTCTGGAAAGAAGTCGGGATGTGAAAACTTTCAACTAACCTAACCAGGAAGAACTAACACTATGTTTGAACCAACCTTCAACCTGTCAGAGCTCAACGGCAGCAACGGCTTTGCGATTAACGGCATCGCGGCGGATGACCGATCGGGCTCGTCGGTCAGCAACGCCGGGGACGTCAACGGCGATGGCTTTGATGACCTGATTATCGGGGCAGACTTAGCCGACCCCAACGGCATCTTGACAGCAGGGCAAAGTTATGTAGTGTTTGGCAGCAACAGTGGCTTTGGTGCCAGTGTCAACCTCTCAGAGCTCAACGGCAGCAACGGCTTTGCGATTAACGGCATCGCAGCCTTTGACTTCTCAGGCTCGTCGGTCAGCAGCGCTTCGGACGTCAACGGTGATGGCTTTGATGACCTGATTATCGGGGCATACCGTGCCTCCCCCAACGGCATCAGTGGTGCAGGGCAAAGTTATGTAGTGTTTGGCAGCAACAGTGGCTTTGGTGCCAGTGTCAACCCCTCCACGCTCAACGGCAGCAACGGCTTTGCGATTAACGGCATCGCGACGTATGACTTATCGGGCTCGTCGGTCAGCAGCGCCGGGGACGTCAACGGCGATGGCTTTGATGACCTGATTATCGGGGCACCCTTTGCCGACCCCAACGGCATCTTGACAGCAGGGCAAAGTTATGTAGTGTTTGGCAGCAACAGTGGCTTTGGTGCGGGCCTCAACCCCTCCACGCTCAACGGTAGCAACGGCTTTGCGATTAACGGCATCGCAGCGTATGACCAATCAGGCTCGTCGGTCAGCAGCGCCGGGGACGTCAACGGCGATGGCTTTGATGACCTGATTATCGGGGCCTACCGTGCCAACCCCAACGGCATCGGTGGTGCAGGGCAAAGTTATGTAGTGTTTGGCAGCAACAGTGGCTTTGGTGCCAGTGTCAACCTGTCAGAGCTCAACGGCAGCAACGGCTTT
The DNA here is from genome assembly GCF_036701945.1 of Microcoleus sp. MON1_C1. Lineage (NCBI taxonomy): Bacteria > Bacillati > Cyanobacteriota > Cyanophyceae > Oscillatoriales > Microcoleaceae > Microcoleus > Microcoleus sp. MON1_C1. The sequence goes on from NZ_JAUBRO010000027.1 coordinate 49,655, forward strand.
GCGATTAACGGCATCGCGACGTATGACGACTCAGGCTTCTCGGTCAGCAGCGCCGGGGACGTCAACGGCGATGGCTTTGATGACCTGATTATCGGGGCACGCTTTGCCGACCCCAACGGCATCAGTTATGCAGGGCAAAGTTATGTGGTGTTTGGCAGCAACAGTGGCTTTGGTGCCAGTGTCAACCTGTCAGAGCTCAACGGCAGCAACGGCTTTGCGATTAACGGGATCGCGGCGGATGACGTATCAGGCAGGTCGGTCAGCAGCGCCGGGGACGTCAACGGCGATGGCTTTGATGACCTGATTATCGGGGCACCCAGGGACTTCAGCGGCACCACTGATGCCGCAGGGCAAAGTTATGTGGTGTTTGGTCAGGCAACGACTCCCACCAATCAACCCCCCGTGGCTAACACCGACAGCGCTACCACGGCTCAAAATACTGCCGTCACCCTGGAGGCTTCAACTCTGTTAGCCAACGACACCGATGCCAATGGCGATCGCCTCAGCCTGACGGGGGTCAGTAATGCTGTCAATGGCAGCGTTACCTTCTCTAATAGCAATGTCATCTTCACCCCCAGCACTAACTTCACGGGTAACGCCAGTTTTAATTACAGCATCAGCGATGGTAAAGGCGGCACCAGCAGCGCTCTTGTCAGTGTCGCTGTCGGCGGTACTCAAATGGGTACCAGCGGCAACGACACCCTCACGGGTACAGCAGGGAACGACTCGCTCAACGGCGGCAGCGGCAACGACAGCCTCACCGGCAATGCCGGAAACGACACCTTGATTGGCGGCAATGGCAGTGACTTCCTATTCGGCAGTGCGGGCAACGACTTACTCAATGGTGACAATGGCGATGACACCTTGAGGGGTGGACCCGGTACCGACATCTTGACGGGTGGCAACGGCCAGGATATCTTTGTGTTTGCCTCCGGCGAGGGCATCGATACGATTACTGACTTCAGTTTGGGTAGCGACAAAATCGGTCTGACTGGGGGTTTAACGTTTGGGAATCTGTCGTTCTCCGGGAATGAGATTCGTATGGGTAGTGACGTTTTAGCCGTCCTGACTGGGGTGAATACTAATACTCTGACTGCCTCGAATTTCGTTAGCGTTTAGAACCGCGCACCGGCCCAGTGAGCCTCGTCAGCAGCGCTTGTGGCTGACGAGTCCCCGCGCTACTTTTTGCCTCGACTAAAGAGTCGCTCAATTCAAGGCAAAACATCTCTGATGAAAAGCTCAAATCCCGCTACGAATCAAACTAGGTGAAAGTGAGATGAAATCAAGGCAGCTCAGGCTTTCCCCAGAGCTTGCCTTGGACTGGGATAAGCTGCCTTAAACCTCATACCGGAATCGCCGGAATCAAGCCTTTTTAACAATCGATTTTCCTCGATATATAGCTAGCAGCAATCGCGCCCGAAAAGAAGAGGGCAGAGAATCTCAAAATACGTCCACTAATACAACCCAAGTGCATCAAAGGACAACTCTATTCAATCAATCAGCCGTGCATCAAAATAACGCTTGAGAATGCACCGATGCTGCAATTTGTCAGCCGTCCTTGGCGCCCGTATTTAACTTCCTGCTCGGAGTCCCGGTATTCCCTAAAACCTAGGGGCGGCAGTCAAAAAAATCTAAATTCCGCCAGCACAAACTTTACTTTTTAGGTTGCTGCTGCTGGTAAACGCTGATAACTTTATCGGCATAAGTAGCAGTTGCGCCACTTTTGCAAGCTGCGGAGTCCCCTGTCATCCACCAGCAAGCGGCGCGGCGTACAGCGGTTAATTCATTGTTGCTGCTAGCTTTGTACTCGTCGCGCAGCAAATCGCCCACGATACAGGTAACAATTGATTTGGCTTTTGTCGCGTCGGCCTCAAATTGTTGCGGTGTTAAATCTTGTTTGGTACAGAATTTGGCCCAGCGGGAAATATTGCCCGGTAAAACTTGCCACTGACTGTACATTCCGTCATTTGCGGCTTGTGGCGGCGCGGCTTGTCGCAGCGCTTCTACGAGGGCGGAAACTTGGGCGTCGGTGACTGCTTGCGCTGTGGCTGGAAGTGCTTGCAATCCCAAGCTAATTATCAGGCTGCCGAATAGTAGATTGGTTTTTGCGATCGATTTAAAATTCATTCACAATGCCCTGTTTGATTTAAACTTTGTTTCCTCAAACAAGGTTTACTATTTTGTCTATCGAATACCTCTGTCTTAAGTATGATTTCCCCACTTAATGCACTGTCGATCGCCCTTACGATAGAAATTGTTAATCAAGTACGATAAAATCATGCAAGTACAACCCAGGGAAATTCCACGTTACACTACAGCAGAGGGTACGGCACCATTCACCGAGTGGCTTGATGCCCGCCGCGATCGGAATGTTAGAGTTAGAATCAAATCTAGGCTTGACCGAAGTCGAGCAAGGTAATCTCGGAGATTTCAAGTCAGCGGGACAATGAATTTTTGAACTCAGAATTAATTATGGCCCGGGCTACCGCGTCTACTTCGGACAAGTCAGCTTGCCAATTGTGGTAATCCTCATAGCTGGGGATAAAAGCACCCAAGAACAGAACATTCGACAAGCTATAGAATACTGAACAGATTATGAAAAACGTGAAAGCACCGACAAGTGATGGCTACCGCGAGTACCTAATTGAATCTCTCCACGAGCCGGAAGAAGCTGCTGGTTTTATCGGGGCTATCTTGGAAGAAAAAGACCCTGAACCCGCACTTTTGAGAAATGCCATCCGAAAGGTGATTGAGGCTCGAATCAGGATGAATACTCTTTCGGAGTCAGCAAAACAGCATCACGAAAAACTCGACAAGATGCTGAGTGAAAGTGCAGGTTCGGAAATCTATAGTTTGGTAGAATTGCTCGAAGCATTAGGATTTAAACTAGAAATTACTGTCGCAGATAGTGAGTTGTCGCCTGACTCGGAATCAACGGATTTTGGGGAATCAGAATTATCGCCCGAACCAGTAGTAATTAATCCCAGTTAATCAGTAAATCGCGCCCTCACCCTTCCCTCACAAAATCTAACAATCGGTGAGCCATTTCTAACTTGCTGCAAGGTGCTATTTCTACTTGCTTGCCGACGGCATTAATTAATATGGCTTGATTGGTATTGCTGCCGAAACCTGCACCTATTCGATCGATCGGGTTTGCGGCAATTACATCCAGTTTCTTCGCCCGCAATTTCTCCAAAGCTGGCTTGACAATATCCCCAGTTTGTGCTGCAAACCCGATTAATTTTTGGTGCGGCTGTTTCAAATTTCCCAACTCTGCCACAATATCTCCTACCGGTGCCAAAGGCAAACAATTCGGGAGCGATCGCTTCGGCAATTTCTCACTACTGTACTCAGCCGGCTTCACATCCGCTACTGCCGCAGCCATCACCGTCACATCCGCATCGTGAAAACATTGCAGCATCGCCTGCCGCATTTCTTGTGCACTGGTAACTGCGATCGCCCGCACACCTGAGAGCGGCAATTCCCCAGTTATACTGTGTACCAGCGTCACTGTAGCGCCGCGGTGCTGTGCAGCTTGCGCCAAAGCTATACCCATTTTGCCACTGGAAGGATTGCCGATAAACCGCACCGGATCGAGGTGTTCCCGCGTTCCTCCCGCACTGATCAACACCCGAATGCCCGCTAAATCTCGATCGCCCTTCGCATACAACAGCGATTCAATATGAGGCAAAATCTCATAAGGTTCTGCCATGCGGCCGACACCCGCGCGATCGCACGCCAGCATACCCGCCCCCGGATTCGCAGCATGATAGCGCCGATAACTCAATACTTCCCGCCAATTCCGCTGCACCGCCGGCTGTTCCCACATATCCGTATTCATCGCCGGTGCCAGCAAAATTGGGCAATTAGAAGCTAAGACAGTATTAGTCAACAAATTATCAGCAAAACCCCCCGCCAACTTAGCCAAAGTATTAGCTGTCAAAGGAGCAATAACAAAAACTTCCGCCCATTCTCCCAGTTGAATGTGCAGGGGGCGCCCGTGACTTGGTTGCCAAAAATCTTTGTCAGTAAAAGCAGGATGGCGGCACAGAGTAGCAAAAGTCAAAGGCGTTACAAACTCCCCGGCCGCATCAGTAAGAATAACTTTAACTTCCGCTCCAGCTTTTGCTAAAGTTGAAACTACTTCGCAAACTTTGTAAGCTGCAATCCCGCCACTAACGCCGATTAAAATTCGTCTGCCCTTCATGTCATTTTTTCATAAAAAAAAATCAAGAAAGAAATTAAGATAAAAACAGACTCAAATCTCTAATTCATCTGTTTAATCCGCAACAAAATATGCTGCTAACTTCTTCCTCAATTCCGTCGAATTTTTTGACCTAGATTTTTAAGTCTATGCTTCGTCGTAGGCTTCCATATCCAGAAGGTGGAGATAAGGTTCAACCAGCTCCGGCCGCTGAAAGGCAAGCGATCGCAACAAATGCCAATCATTCAATCCCTCAAAAGGATCTGTATAATCGTCAACTTCCAAACGGACAGCCAATTCTGCCACGTCCTGAGAAGTAAGTACAGCAATATCGCGCGATGCTTTGGTTAAAGTTTTCATTTTTTTCCCCTGCCCGAGACTTCCGCCATACTATATACTAAACCTTTAATCCGATTTCGACACAGTTTGTACAACAAAACTTCGCATTACATCTATAACTTCCGGCCGAATCTCGTGTCCCATGTTAAATTCTTGATACTGCACCGCAGCTCCCCAAGCCGTCAAACTCTCGCGCGATCGCACAGCAGCACTAACCGGCACAATAGTATCTTGAGTACCGTGCACGATTAAAACAGGTGGCAAAGCACTCCCAGCAACTGGCGAAATCGGGTGTAAATAACCGCTCAGACAAATTAAACCGGCTACGGGCAAAGTCAATCCCACATCTAGAGTCATCGCTCCGCCTTGAGAAAAGCCACCTAAAATCGTGCGAGATAAAGGCACGCCCGTGCTGCTTTCCAAAGACAGCAAAAATTCCCTCAGCAATTGCCGGCTTTCTACCAATCCCTGAGCGTCTTTGCTTTGAAGGTTATACCACGCTTTGCCGCTCGTTACCTGGGGATGGGGGAAGGGGGCATCGGGAAACACAAACTGATAATCCGGCAAATTGAAAACGGGTGCTAAGGAAGTCAAATCCCGAGCATTAGCACCCCATCCATGCAAAGCGACCATCAAAGCGACAGGTTGGCGATCCGTTGTGGGCGGAATGCTAATAGATTGTAAAGACATCGTAGTTAATAATTGGTAATCTGGCCTTGCTACAATTATAAATTGTCACGACGGGTAAAACCCAATGTATTTGTTTTCGACCATATTCCACTGGGAATAAGCACGCGCTTGCCAATAACTATAACCGTTAACAGTTGACAGTTGAAAATAGACTGCGAAATCCGCAGCTTTCCCAAGTAGAGTGCGGATAGTTCACATTTTCTAAACTGGAATTAGGGAGCATCTCATATTTGTAAAAACACTTTTTCTGGCTCCTTCCTTCTTCCTCTTTTCTTCTTCCTCTTTCCTCCTGCCTCCTGCCTCTTGCCTCCACACTCCAATTTCTAGCTTTGCTGCTTTCATTGAGATGCTCCCAGTAAGACTCACCTAGAAGCGAGATTTCTGCCGCTAATTCCAACTGGCACCTACCGCAGGTGAAACCTTAGAAACAGATTGCTTAGACTGTTGTAGCACCGGCACCTCAATCCAAAATTCAGTTCCCTCTCCCGGAGCCGATAGGCACCTGAGCGAACCTTTATGTTTGTCCACTATTTGATAGCCGATCGACAATCCCAAGCCAGTACCTTTGCCTACAGGCTTGGTAGTAAAAAACGGATCGAACAAACGTTTTTTTACATTCTCCGTCATGCCCGCTCCATTGTCAGCAATTCGCACGCATACACAATTAGAACTTAAAAGTTCAGTACGAATCCGAATCCTAGGTAAAAAAGCCGCATCATAGGAATTTTTACCATTTGGTAAAATGTGACTCTTTTTTTCATGTAAAACATCAATAGCATTGCTCAAAACATTCATAAATACCTGATTCAATTGTCCCGGCCAGCACTCCACTAAGGGCAAATTTCCGTATTCTTTGATGACTTGAATGCCCGGAAAACCAGGTTGGGGTTTCAGCCGACTATCCAAAATCATCAAGGCGCTGTCAATGCCTTGGTGAATGTCAACCGACTTCATTTCTGCTTCATCCAAGCGCGAAAAATTCCGCAGAGAAAGCACGATCTGCCTGATTCGTTCAGCTCCCATATTCATAGATTGTAGGATTTTAGGCAAGTCTTCACTGAGAAACTCCAAATCAATCTCTTGTAGTTTCGCTTGCACTTCGGGCGTTGGGTTGGGATATTGCTGCTGGTATAGTTCCACAAGTTCCAGCAAGTTTCGGGTATATGCGCCTGTATGGATCAGGTTGCCAGAGATGAAGTTGACAGGATTGTTAATTTCGTGGGCAACTCCAGCCACCAACTGCCCCAAGCTGGACATTTTTTCAGTTTGGATTAGTTGAAATTGAGTTTCCTGCAAATTTTTTAGTGCTGTTTCTAGTTCAGCGGTGCGCTGTTTTAGTTGAATTGTGCGATCGTACACTTGCTGTTCTACTTTTGCAGTACGTTCTAGAGACATCAACAGGTAAATCGTCAAGCCGCCAGTCATCAATAGCCCGATCGCGCAAATTGCCAGCGAACCCTGATGCGTCGTCATACTGTTGTACCCCTTCCCAGGCAAAACTAGCAGCCTCCACTGGCGGTCTGCTACGTTAAATAGGCGAGTGCAAGCACTAGGATTTTGACAGATTTGTCCGAGATTAGCTAACTCTGGCTTTTCGTGTTTTGGGTTATCTATCAACTGCTTAGCTTGTGAGTTGTAGCGCACCAGAAAGCGTTCTTTCTCTATAGCAGAGTTGTCATATAGGTAAAAATTAATCTTGTCTAAATTTAGCGATTCTAAAGAGAAATCGACCATACTGGTAATCTGAAACACACCCGCAATAACTCCCATGAGGTTTGGGCGGCCGTTGACCGAGTTATCCGCAGAAGTTGTGCGGCGGGGTACTGGTAGAAATACTTGCAATCCCGGTTGATTGTTGCTGACTAATTTAATCCGCCCGGAAGCGGCTATTTTTCCGGTATTCACCGATTTCTCTAAAGCTGCTTTGCGATCGGGGCTGGAGGCAACATCAAAACCGATCACTTTGTTATCTTCTTCTAGTGCTTCTCTGTAAATAATTGGAAAATATTCCGATCGCACTTTTGCTTTGACCTGCTTTTTGTCAGGAGTTCGCTCGTAAATTTGAAATGCCGGAAAACCTTCGGCTCGAATTGTTTGTTCGTAAGCTACTTTTTGGGCAGCCGGCACGCGCCGAATCCAGTTAACAGAATGTATAGCAGAATTTCGGGAAAGTGCAGGTTGAGTGAATTGCTTAAAATCTTGTCTGCTAACTTCACTAGATGCGCTGTAGAATGCTTCAAGTGAGTACAGAAATTCTAAATTTTTGTGGATGCTTTGCTGCAATGCCACATTCAGGCGATCGGCTTGCTGATGAAATTCCGCTTGCATTCGTTGGTTTTCCGAATGCCACACGAAGGCTGCGGCTGCCAATGACAAACTCGTACCGGTGCAAAGAGTCAGCGCTGCTGGAATGTAGCGACGGTGCGACAGTAAACTTTCCTTCAGCGAATTAAACCAATTGCTCGCAACATTCATATTTCCACACCTTGTGCTACCGGAGTGCAATTGTTTAAAGACTTGTGAAGTTCCTTGATAGCACGATCGACAGCCTATAAACTAAATTGTTTAAAAACTTACGATCGCAGCAATAGCACTTACCCTGAGAAACCCAATTTCTACGAAAATATGGGTGTGGTAACGAGAAAGTTGGGAAGCAATTGGCTTTTTACGAATAGTGCATCCCCCACTGAGGGATTGCCACCAATTGTAACTAAGTGTAACGAAGCGAGTTCAAATCTGGGCGAGCCCCAAGTTACTTCCCCGGAAGCACCCGAGAACGAGAAAAAGCCTCGATCTGGTGGGGCGGGTAATCAATACCCGCCCTAGAAAGCCAACTTAAATGTGGAACAGCTTACAAAACAGTCCCTATTTCCTTCAAATAAACCCGTGTGAACGGTTCATCATCTCCCAGAGTATACTGTTCGATCAACCCTTGGCGGCGAATAGAAATACTATTTCCTTCCCTCACCACAACAGTATCGTGATCGGTGCTTTCTCTGATCAACATCATCTCAGTTTCTCCCGGATTGTCCAGCACCACCATATTGCTCCCCCCATAAAACATTCCCTCAGCTTCCAAAATATTTCCGGGATATTCAGCAATTAACAAATCGAGCTTGGGATTCCGCAGCAAACTTTGCACGTTAAGATTGTAATTCTTATGCAAAACTTTTTCAGAACGGTTAACAAAAAGTCCCCCGCGGCAAACAGCACCGATCGTCCAATCGGGATGCTGCAAAAGAATGTGGTCGATTGTTTCTTGCAGATCGTGCACCGAAATTTGGTTGAAAGTAATAATCGGAATTCGGGCGGATTTTCCCGAGTCAAAGAAAGTTTCGACAATATGCGACGGCACATCAACCCCTTCTCCGACAGCCGGGTTGAGGTGCATAAAAATTCCCGGCGCGGCATTGATTTCGAGAATCCCAAAATTGCCGGTTTTCCAAGATTTGGCAAGAGTTTCTGTTATCACATCAACCCCCAAACAAGTTAACCGAAAATGTAGGGCGATATCTTGAGCTAAAACAATGTTATCCGGGTGAATACTGTGGGTAGCGTCGATGCTGACGCCGCCTGCGGAAAGATTGGCGACTTTGCGTAGAGACACAACGCGATCGCGCTCTAGGACACTCTCTAATGACAGCCCTTGTTCTGCCAGATACATTTCCATCGCTTCGTCGGACTGAATTTTGCTCAGGGCCGAAGTTGGCGTATCCAAACGTTCTGGTTTGCGGTTTTCGCGGCGGATCAATTCGCGAACTGTTGAGTCGCCATCACCTGTTACCCAAGCGGGCCGGCGTTCAGTTGCCGAAACAAATTTGCCGTCAACGCACAACAGCCTAAAATCCGATCCTTTGATGCTGTTTTCCACAATTACTCGCACCGGTTCTGTTTCCGGAATCGCCTTAACTGCTCTTTTAAAAGCGGCTTGCAATTCCTCAGCATCTCGGATATCTGCTGTGACGCCAATTCCTTTATGACCGACTACTGGTTTGACAGCAACTGGATAGCCAATGTCTCTAGCAACTGCCACAGCTCCGCTTTCTGTGGAGACGATATCGCCTTTGGGAACAGGAAATCCTAATGTAGCGAGAAAAGCTTTACAATCGTCTTTGCGCGTGGTAAAATCTGAGTCTAAATGGCTGTCAGAATCAAAAGTAGTTGCAGAGCCGCGCACGAGTTTTTTGCCGTAACCGTATTGCATCAATCCTTCATCCCACAAATAAAATACGGGAATGCCTTTTTGAGATGCCGCTCGCATTAACGAATAAACTGTCGGGCCTCCGTAAACTGACTGCCGGAACATATTTTGCAGCGCGCCCATTTGTGCTTCCAAGGGAAAGTCTTGATTTTGATTGATGGCTTCAAACCAATCCCAAACTGCGTAAACTACGGATCTGGCGGTGCGGGCGTGAAGTGCTTCTATGCTAATTCTGTTAAACTGAGAAAACGGCTGGATGTTCCAGTTTTGGAAGTGCAAACCCATGTCGAGTTTGGCTACTTCTGAGGCGGTACGGCCGAAGAGTTGGGCGTGGTTCGAGAAAGTTTCGTGCAGGATTTGCGGGTAGCGATCGCCAATAATTTCCTGGTAATGTGCGATCGGCAAAGGTTCGCTCGCGCCCGTCAACGCTAAATCGAAAACTAAAGCTGCTGTGTCTAAATAAGGGTTTGGCCCCATATAGTGTTTGAAGTTGAACACATCAAAAACATCTGTTTTTCGAGCATTGACGCGGGCTGTTTCGGTGCTTTTTTCTTGCAACATTTTCTAACCTCCTTTTAGCTAATTTTTAACGGTAACTTTATACTCGGTGCAGGGGATACTACCTGCGGGCATAGATATCGCACTGCTCAGTTGAGACAACTACTCCGACCCATTCTGCCTTCAGCCTTATTGCGAGAGTGGGGCAGTGGGGGAGTGGGGCAGTGGGGGAGTGGGTGAGAGGGGAGAGGGGAGAGTGGGAAAATATTCCTTCTTTCTTCAAGATCTGACTGAGCATTCATGACTAAGCATTGATAACTAAGCACTTATAACTAATGACTACTTCCTTCCCCGTTCAGGAAAAACCTATAACTTTAGAGAGGTACACTCCCCACTTATAATTGTTTATGACTGTGAAAGAAAATTTAAGAAGCAGCAAATTATGAAGATCGCACAAACTGCTCTCAGGGATAAAGTTCATGAATTAGCTGAGGAAGCATTTCACCGGAAGCTAATTTCTGGCTACGGCGACGGTCAAAACAGCAACGAATATCAGATTGTCTGGAACGGCAAACCCAGACACCTACCTTTAGAACGGGCGAGCACCATATTGAGCAATTTGATCGAGCGATCGCACTAACGGGCGATCGGACTAATTGAGGACTGACGCTGATCAATCTGATTTCTACGAGCAATCAGAGGAGGATTAGCGAAGAATCAGGTCAGAAACCGGATCGATCACCCCCCCCCGCGTCGGCCTTGTAATTTAAGCTCATTTTTTGACCCCTCCTATCTTCTGTTAGGGGGGGTAAGTTTTTTGTGTCGATCGTCGAGGATGAGTTAAGTAGATAGTCCTAGACGCAGAAACCGGTTTTTTTTACCAGTCGCAAACGCAAAAGCTCTCTTAAAAACCGGGGTTTCTGAGTTAAGTTTTTCCGTTCAAACGTAGAATTCTCGTTCCTATTCCCGGTTTCTTTAGTCTAGTGCCTCCAGGACTGTTTACCAAACCATCGTTACAGCCCGGAGCAAGAGTAGAAAACCACCAGAACGCTTGAGCTGTGTGCGTCCTGGAGGGGTAGGAGTCTGAGATGTTTTTGGTATCTATATATACCTTTGGGCAGTTTTCGGAAAAAGGAATTTTGTGTTTTAGTGAAACTTAATAAATTAAAAGTGGAGATAATATGGCGAGCCAGGAAACTCAGGGGAAGTTGCTAATTATTGGTGGCGCGGAAGACAAAGAGGGCGACTGCAAAATTCTGCGGGAATTCTTGCGCTGCGCCGGAGGCACTAAAGCCCGCATTGTAGTAATGACCGCTGCAACAAGCCTACCGGGAGAAGTAGGAGATAATTACATCCGAGTGTTTGAGCGACTTGGCGCTGAAGATGTGCGAGTTATTGACACTCAAAGACCCGAAGATGCCAGCGATCCAGAGCATTTAGAAGCGATCGAACAAGCCACGGGCATATTCTTTACCGGCGGAGATCAAGCGCGGATTATTAGCTGCTTGAAAGACACCAAACTCGACGCAGCTATGCACAAACGCTACTCTGAAGGGATTATCATTGGTGGCACCAGTGCCGGCGCGGCGATGATGCCAGACATGATGATTATTGAAGGAGACTCGGAGACAAATCCCCGCGTTGATGCGGTAGCAATGGGCCCGGGAATGGGTTTCCTTCCCAATGTTGTCATCGACCAGCATTTCGCCCAACGAGGTCGTCTGGGACGCTTAGTTACGGCACTCTTGCTGCAACCGGCTGTGTTGGGATTTGGTATTGACGAAAATACAGCTATTTTAGTCCACGGTGACGAGTTAGAAGTCATTGGCGAAAGCGCTGTAACTGTCATCGACGAGTCGGAAAAACTCCACGACAATATTGAGGGACGCTTGAAGGATGAGGGTTTGGCGATTTGCGGGGCCAAGTTGCACATCCTCCCCCACGGATATCGGTTTAACTTGAAAACTCGCCAGCCGGTGTTTGATAGCGCAGCAACAACAGCAGAGAGACAAAGGCAGCTCGCCTAATTTACTGGCAACTGGCAAACGTCTCAAAAGTATGTAGGGTGTGCAGTGCACACCTTACCGCTGCAACGAAGTAGGATGGTTAAAAACCCAGTTTCTGCGTCCAAAACCAATAAAAAGAAGAGGTGAAATCCTCTTCTTTTTATTGCGGCGGTTTCGGGGTTTTTAAGCAGTTTTCTGTTCGCCAAAAATCGACTGCTGCCCTTCTTCAGTCGATATTAAATTCCACCCTTGAACTCTCAGCTTCTGAAATGTTGCCCATCCCTTAGAACCGCCCGGTTCCCGGTAGTCGGATACAGCAAACTGCGGAAAAGCTGTATAAGGCCGCCACGCCTGACGGGCATCGGTACGCAAGTGCAATATCTTTTCTCCATTGCCTCCGAGTCGGGGCAACCAACACATTTGTTTTAGCATTTTTAACACTCCAGAGTTTTACAGTAACGGTAATTCGCCAACATCCCACATTAAACTTTTAGAGCCTTAGAGCCACTGCTCGGAATATCTAACGGGTAACAGGGACGAATGAGATTTTCACCAATTACCAATTACTGAGGTAGCAGCAGTCGTTAAAGCTGATTTTGGTTCTACAAAGTTTGCCGGTCAACAACTATAAAACAAGTGCTGCCAAGACATAAGCAAAAATAATCATTGCTATTCTCGGCTCAAACTTGGCTTAAAGTCGCAGGAAAACCCAGTTGAATATAGGATTCATGTTTCTGGTTTCCCTTGCCTTATAATTACAAGCTCATCCTCTCTGTTCCCGCATAAAATGACCTCTTTCTACGGTATTATTCCTGTCCGCTAAAAAATGTTTCTTTAGTTACAAATCTTAAATATTCACCACGATTTATTTAGTTATCAAAAGTTAAATTACTTTTCATACAATACTTCGGACAGTTTTGGATAGCCAACCGTAGAATAGGGGTTCAAGCCTCTAAGGCAAGTTCGCTACCAACAGAAAATCTAGGGTTTCAGACTGCGAACTCAAAACAGTCCGGACTATTTTTCATAAATAGCACTTAATAAGTTTTAGTTACTTTAACTACATTTTTGATTAAAATCAGGTTTCGGGTGCCTAGGGGCGCACCTTACTCAATCGCTAGGGTTCGCACTACTAAATCCTCCGGCTGCGCCCCCAAGTACCTTACAACATAAGAGATACAGGTTTAACTCTTAAGAACAAGAACGGTGGCGACAGATTTACCAAATTGTAAAAATCACTACTAATCACGCTTATAAGTTCTGCAAACCAGGTATTCCTGACCGCTGCAATTGAATTCAAACTCTTCGCTCCCAACAACAAAGCAGCTACACTGCTCGGCTCCTTTTCCCAATGGGCAGCAATTCCCTTAGAAAAAGATGAGAAACGTTATTTCCTCACTAACATTAAGTTAGAAGACGGTATTTATCAATACAAATTCCGAGTTCAGTCGCAAAGTCCATGTTTTGAACCGGACGAATGGGTAGAAGTCAATGACCCCTACGCTACTGAAATTGACCGCACTACGGATACAAGTACAGTTCGCATCAAAGCAGGCGCGCGAATTATTGATACCTATGTTTGGCAGCACGACGACAAAGAACTCCCCAATAATGAAGAATTAGTCGTTTACGCAATGCACGTTGCTGATTTTTCCGGGCGGGATGGTTCCGAAAGTGGCGGTAAATTCCAGCAGGTGAGGGAGAAATTAGATTATCTGTGCGATTTCGGGATAAATGCGATCGAACTAATGCCAGTTAATGAATATCCGGGCGATTATAGCTGGCGCTACAAAGTCCGCACTTTCTTTGCCCTGGAGTCCAGCTACGGCGCAACCGCAGATTTGAAGCAATTGATTGACGAGTGCCACGGACGGGGCATCCGAGTGCTCCTGGAGGGGATTTACAACCACTGCGATGAAGAATGTCCCTTATTGCTAATCGATCGCAATTATTGGTACTACCGCGACAAACACTATCCCGAAGATCCGGCTAACTACTGGGGATCGGAGTTTAACTACGAAAACTTCGACCCACAACTCGGCATTCGTCCTGCTTGGAAATTCATCGGCGATGTCGTTAATTTCTGGATTCAAGAATATCATATCGACGGCATTCGCTACGATGCAGTGCGACAGTTGAACAATCGAGATTTCCTGCACTGGATAACTCGCGAAGCGAAAAAAACCGCTGGCGACAAGCCATTTTACAACCTAGCAGAACACTTTCCCCAACTTCCCTAACTCCTCGCTGCAGAGGGGCCGATGAATGGGTGCTGGCACGAAAGTTTTCGCATTTTTGCCATAGAAAATCTCGCGGGGGATACTTTAGATATTGAAAAGCTCAAGGAAGTTCTGGATGCCAAACAACAAGGCTATCCAAAGGTAACTAATGTTATCAATTATTTACCCAGTCACGACCGATCGCACTTGCTGGCGGCAGAAAGCTTTCAGACTCTCGACCCAGAAGCGACTTTGAAACAGGCTAATTTGGGAGCAGTTTTGTTAGTCACAGCAGTAGGAATACCGATGCTGTGGATGGGCCAAGAGTTTGGACAATCCGCTCGGCAAACTCCCTACCAGCCGAATAAACTGCAATGGTTTTTGTTGAAAAATCAGCCCAATCTGAGTTGTTGGAATACTACAAACACGTGATTCGGCTACGGGAAAAAGTTCCGGCACTTTATACCGAAAATATTGAATTTATCCAAGAAAATGCCGAAGCCAAAGTCCTCGCTTACTACCGCTGGAGCGAGGAGGGAACGCGAGCAGTAGTTGTCGCCAATTTTTCGGATACTTATCTATCTGGTTACTGCATTCCTAAGTTTCCGGCTGCCGGAACTTGGCACGAGTGGATGCACAACAAAATCGTATAAGTTGGGGAAGAAGGGTTTAAGTTTGATTTGCCGGAATGGTCAGCGCAAGTATTTGTTTGAGAGTGGGAGAATTATGTCTCCAGGCAGATGAGCCGCTGAGTTGTACAACAGTAAATTGTATTTAGGATGGGCGCACCAAACTAAACAAACTGGGTTTTTCTGCCTAGGTGGATGGCTGTAACGATACTTTTTTGTAAAAAAACTTGGTTTCTGCATCCAAGAGTGCGATCGTAATTCCTGGTATTGAGAATAACAATTACAGGACGACTTGCCAACCGTCAATTAACACGTCAATTAACACGTCAATTAACACAAACTTTGTCGGAGGACAAACTCTATGGGCTGGCTAAAAAGATTGTTTGGTTTAGAAAAACTTGAAAATCAAGAAACTGTTGAGGCTCCTGCTTACCAAGCACCTGTAGCTGAAGCTCAAGCTCAGTCTGGTGGTAGCGCTCAGACAATCCCGCCGGAACGCATGGGATTGAATGGAGAATACGATCAAAGCGGTTTAGCTAAACGGGTGGCTCAGGCTTTTGATGCAAATCCAGATGTGGCGGATATTGAGACTGTTTATGTGGCTCAACTTGGCACTACTGTGGTTCTCAAAGGTACAGTTCCCAGTCAGGAAATTGTCAACAAGTTGGTGACAATTGCTAAAGGTGTTAAGGGTGCAACTGGGGTGGAAACTAATGAAGTTACTGTCGGCTAACGCGACGGTTGTTTCTAACAGTTAGCTGTTAGGAGTTAACAGTTAACTTAACTCCTAACTGTTAACTCCTAACAGTCTTTTTTATTTATCTCTCATGGTTTCAATCAAAAAATATGGCAGGGGAAACCTTAGAACCTACTCGCGGGAAATTAGAACGGACTCTTTCGCAAGGAATTCAAGCTTTGTACCGCTCTCAACTCGGACACTCAACCAGTCAGGCGCTGTGCAATCTTTTGGATAACAAATTGATAATAGTTGTCGAAAATGGGCTTACTCAACCCGAAAAACTGCTGGCTGAGAATGGTCAGCAAGATTTGGCGTTGCAGGTGCGGACACAATTAGAATCACTTCTGGAATTGCCACTGAAAGAATTAATCCAAAAGGTTTTGGGCGTGGGAGTCATTGATTTGCTCCGCGATGCGACCTTGGAGACGGGCCGCACGGGAACGATCGCAATTTTGGACTCTGCACCTCAAGTTCGTGCTTCTAATTATAAATCTAAAACTCAACCAAAACCATTGGAGAGTTAAGGTGCTGGCGGATAATTCTTTCTAAATCTTTGATGTTAAAAGGTTTGGAAAGGTATTCCACGCAGCCGGCTTGGATAATTCGAGCGCGGTCTTCTGGTTTTGCTAGTGCTGTGACAGCGACTATCGGAATATCTCTGAGATCGGGGTTTTGTTGAATGCGTTTTACCACTTCCATACCGTCTATATCCGGCAAGCAAATGTCGAGTACGATTAGGTCGGGAGGTCGATCGACTGCTGCTGAAATAGCTGCGTACCCGTCAACGGCTCCTACGCACTCGCAGCCGCATAAATCGAGTATTTGTGTCAGCAGCTCTAAGTTGTCGTGATTGTCGTCTACAGCCAACACTAAGGGGCGCTGGTCTAGCGCCTGTTGACCGTTATTTACAAACGAGGATTCCAATTTATTGTTCCAGTGAGGGTAGTTCATAAATGCCGATCGAAACGATCAAAAAAGTTGCCCCCGAGGCATTCTTCAAGTGGCGCTGCGGCACTTGAAACAGATTGGCTCGTATTTGTAGCTCTCCGATGACCAGTTTTTGGTCTAAGCCGATACAATCTCGCTACAAGGTGCGGGCAAAACGACCGCAGTGGATTAACCCCATAGCATCTGCTTATTCTACCTCTCCTAGCGCCGATTACCAACTGATGCGAGCTTGGCGTCAGCCTCGGTAAAAATACGCAATAACTACGAAAAATCTTACCAATAAAGCATCCTCGCTTAATAGCATTCCATACTGGCGACAGCTTTTTAGGATATTAACCACATTAGACATGGGTTCCCATAGACGGATCTATCTAAAGGAAGATTATAGCGGACACTTAAGTTTCCTAACTTCCACCTGCTGAGAGATACTTGATTACTCTACTTTAGACTTCAATGTTTTTAAGTAGTAAATCACAATTTAAGCCAGTAAAAAAAATTTAGTTTTTACATGAGCTTTACCGGATATTAACCTAGGAGGTTTTAATGACAATTCCAATCAGAGACGACCTGACTTACATTTTGCTCAAAAAGATTGGCAGCGGCAACGCCAAGGGAGAGTCGGAAATTAGGAACGCAGCGGAAGAATATGTCGGTCACCCGGTGGCGGAAGCGGAATTGCTAGGTCATTTGGACTACCTCAACCAAAGAGAATTTATCAAAGCTCAGTTTAGTGGCGAGCCTTACGGAGGAGCTGAGTTATTGCCGCCTTTAGTGGCATTTCAAGAAGCTGAGTTAACAGACAAAGGCCGCAAACTGTTACACAAAATGGAGACGAATCCTCCGACATCGCTCCACCACGAAGGATCGGCAGTTCCTATCGCTTCAAAGGATATGCCGTTTTTGGAAAAAGTGATGGTAAACGGTCACTTGGAGGATATTTTTGATGCCAGGGACATTACCGAAGTAGTGTACCGGGTCATGCGCGATGTGATGACAAAAGATGCCATCGAGCACGTGGAATCTGAATTGCACAAAGAAGTTTTGCCTACGGATGACAAAACCCTGCAACAAGAAATAGCAGACCTGTGGAAAGATACAAATCCGCTGGTGGGATTGCTAAGCCGGATACGTCAGCCTTTGACCGGCCCGCCTGCACCTGCGGGGATCGATGGCAATTTGTTTGCACGGAGGGTGGAACTAGAAGGCGCACTTCCTTCGGGAGTAAAACCGGAAACTGCGATCGCGGCTGTATTTTCGGCAACGAAGGATGAGCTGTCCGAGGAGCGAATTCAGGAAATAGCCGGCTTTTTGCCGGACAGAATTCGGGAATTGTGGGAGTCGGCTTAACGAGACCTTTTAAGGTATAAATACTTACCAGCCGGGTTGACCAACCAGTATTCTCCCTCCAGAGGGGACTATAGTGCTTGGTCAACCCGGTTTCTCTATACCTTTTGTCTGCTAGCTCTGCAATTGTTTTGTAGTGAGGACTTGAGTCCCGATCGAACTCGATCGGACTTGAGTCCTCACTCATTGTCAGATTGCTCTTTCCTTGCCTTGTAAGTGCTGTGAAAAACCCGGTTTATCACCCAAATTTGTCGAAAAAGCCGAAAGATCCCCAGAAACGGAGTTTCTAGCTGTTGGGTTGGGTCAATGCCCTAGAGGCCGCGAAAGTGTAGTAATGTATAATACAGGGCAACTTAAGACGGTGGCTCGCAAAAATGCTGTCAACAGCCCGGGAGATCAAAAGGCATGACCCGCACCAAAGCTAGACAAATGTCACGATCGACTTTACAACAAGAGATTTTACTCAATCGAATTACCAATCGCATCCGCAACTCTTTAGAACTCCAAGAGATTTTGACGACAACTGCGCGAGAAATCCGCAGCTTTTTAGATAGCGATCGAGTAAAAGTTTATCGCTTTGAGGCCGACGGTAGCGGTGAGGTAATTGCTGAGTCGATCAACGGCGACAATTTGTCCTCTATGCTGGGTTTGCGCTTTCCCTCAGGCGACATTCCCCAGAGTGCTCGGGAAATGTTTCTCAAAGCGCGCCAGCGAGTGATTGTAGATGTGGAATTGAAGCATCAAACAATTAATCGGTTAGATTGTCCCGAAACCGGCAAAACTTTAGCAGTTGAAGATATTAGCTATAGTCCTGTAGACCCGTGTCACGCTGAATATCTGAAGGCTATGGGGGCACGTTCTTCTCTGACGGTGCCGATTGTGCATCAAAATCAGCTTTGGGGGCTGTTGGTGTCTCACCACAGCCAACCGAAACGGTTTAGCGATCGAGAATTGAAAATGGTGCAGTTGCTTGTGGATCAACTTTCAATTGCGATCGCCCAATCTTTTCTCCTGAGTCAAGCTAGACAGCAAGCGCGTGACGAAGCCGTTATCAACCAAATTACCAGTTTGCTGCATTCTCCCCTAGAACTCAACGAAATTCGGAAAGCAGTTCTCGAACAAACAGTCAAGCATTTGCACGGTTCGGGAGGGCGACTCTACCTTGCAGCCGAGTTTGGCGATCGGCCCGCTTTGCTTTATACCTGTGGCCAGCAGCCCCCGGACATCGACCTTGAACTCAGCCCGTTTTGGCAGCAGATTATGGGGAGGGCAAACGAAGACGATCGATCACAAACTGCTAATCATACAAGCCAATTAGGTATTTTTGAAAATCTATATTCCCAGCATTACAATTCAATTGACAGCAATATTCCCAATTTTATCGTACCGGACTTGTACGCAATTTCCGATATTTCTAAAGAACCTCAACTTAAATCTGCATCTGCCAATTTAGTCGCCGCTTCCATTTGTTCATTTTTGGCAGTACCGCTGCAATACCGCCAACAGTGCATCGGCTGTCTCACCGTTTTTCGCAGCCCTATAGAAACAGAAATTTTGTGGGCGGGCCGTTGCAGTTCGGACGCCCGGAACGATCGTCCCCGACAGTCCTTTGCAGCTTGGAAAGAAATCAAAACAGGCGAAGCTCAAAAGTGGACCAGCGAAGAACAGAAGCTAGCACAATCTTTAGGAACTCACCTGTACATGGCTGCAATGCAGAGGCGCGTCGAGGCAATGATCCGACATCAAGCTTCTCACGATCCATTAACCGGTTTACCTAATAGATTACTGTTTAATGAAAGGCTGTCTTTAGCTTTAGCTAGCGCTCACCAAAATGGAGAAATGCTGGCGGTAATTTTTCTAGATTTAGATAGATTTAAAAATGTTAACGATACTCTCGGTCACCCAGTGGGCGATTTGTTGCTGCAAAGTGTATCTCGGCGTTTGACTGACTGTTTGCGCGTGGGGGATTCGATGGCTCGTTGGGGCGGAGATGAATTTACTGTGCTGCTGTACAATATCAACAGCCCAGAGGAAGCAACTAAAATTTGCCAGCTAATTATCCAGAGTTTAAGCAGTCCTTTTGATTTTGAGGGTCTGGAACTTTATATTAAGGCTAGCTTGGGAATTGCTTTGGCTCCTTATGACGGAGAAGATGCAGAAACTTTGCTGAAAAATGCTGATGCTGCGATGTACAAAGCTAAACAGAAAGGTCGCAATAATTATCAGTTTTACACGCAGGCGATCGGCAGTAAAGTCTCCGAGGATCTTAACTTAGAAAATAATCTTTACAAAGCTCTAAAAAATTCTGAGTTTGTGCTGCACTATCAGCCGCAAATAAACTTAAAGACTGGCAAAATAGTGGGCCTGGAAGCTCTGATTCGCTGGGAGCATCCCGAACGCGGTTTGATTTCTCCCGATCGATTTATTCCCTTAGCTGAGGAAACAGGATTAATCTGCCCGATTGACGAATGGGTGATGCGGACTGCTTGCTTGCAAAATCGAGCGTGGCAGTTACAGGGATTGCCGCCGATGCGGATAGCGGTGAATTTATCAGCCCGCCAGTTTCTGCAACCTCACACGGTAAAAATCATCGCTGAAATTTTATTAGAAACCCAGTTAAATCCCGAGTATTTAGAAATAGAAATTACCGAGAGCATTGCGATGACAGATGTGAGCTTTACGGTGTCGGTATTGCAGCAGTTGCAGGACATGGGAATTCACATTTCTCTGGACGATTTTGGCACCGGTTATTCTTCGCTGTGGTCTCTGAAAAACTTTCCCCTCAATCATTTAAAAATAGATAAATCTTTCGTGGCCGATTTGGTGACCGGCAGCAGCGGTGCTACTATTGTGAAACTGGCGATCGCCTTGGGACAGGGCCTGAATTTACAGGTGATTGCGGAGGGAGTGGAAACAGCAGAACAGTTGGCGTTTTTGCAATCCCATCACTGCGATATGGGTCAGGGTTACTTCTTTAGCAAACCCATACCGGCGGCGGCTATAACCCAATTGTGCTTAGAAAATCAATCTGAGGAAATAAGAAGTTTAAATTAACAATCAAGAAGCGGAATACAAAAGAGTTTCTGTTTTGAGTTGTGAATGGACTCGGAGCCTGTCAAATAACCCTTATAAGTTTGTAGTCAGGAAATTCGTTCTCGGACTTTGGGGGAATTAAGAAAAAACTCAAGTTCTTCTACCAATTTTTTATGAGGCTGCATAGAATCAGATCCCCCCTAGCCCCCCTTAATAAGGGGGGGACAAGATTCCGCTCAAAGTTGGTCTTCTTAAGAGGGATTTAGGGGGATCGAGATATGTGCAACTTCACATTAAATTGGTATTACTACCAACATTTTTTTTCGGGTTTGTAGTAAGAACTTCAGTCCTGATATTTTTGAATTGGGAATCAGTGCTTTCAATGCCTAACAGCTTACTGCCAAACAAACACTTTCGCTTCGTATTCCGGCAAGTCAATCATAATATTGTCATCGCCAGATTCAATATCATAATTCCCTGTCCATTCGTGCCAAGTTCCGTTTGCCGGGAAGTGGGGCACGCTGTAACCTGCTAAATAATTTTCCGACATATTCGCCACTACTACAACTCTCGAACCTTCATCGTTCCAGCGAGTGTAAGCAAAAACTTTCGAGTCGGGGTCTTCGTGGAAAAAGTCGATGTTTTCTGTGTAAAGTGCTTGGTTATTTTTACGCAGGTGAATCAAGCCTTTGTAGTATTCCCACAAACCTTTATTCAGGTCATTTCCTAGCAGCGTCCAGTCAATTTTAGATTGCTCAATAGTTTTGGGTTTGTATTCGCCAAATTCTTCGCCCATCCAAATCAGCGGCACGCCAACTGCTGTCATTAACAGTACGGTTCCCAACTTCGCCCGCTTGAAGGCGGCTTCATCCAAAATGCCGCGCGAACCCAATTCGGCAAAAAGGCGATCGTGGTCGTGATTGCTCAAATAATTAACTACATTCGTAGCACCCAAGTAACCTTGCCGCTTGCAGTCGATTACCTCTTTGAGCCGTTCTAAATCAAAATTGTCGCCACAGAGTTGTGGAATTAGGGAGTGATAGAAACTGTCGTGCCAGCAGCCGTCCATCGGCCCGTCTAGATTCGTGATGCTGGGATCGTCGGGAATGTATTCGGCAACGGTGTAAAACGGTTTGGGGCCGGCGACACTTTTGGCTTCTTGAACGATCCAGTGCATGAAATCGTAGTTAGCAATTTGTCGCGCCGCGTCGAAACGAATGCCGTCGAGATGATATTCTTGAATCCAGAAGCGGACTGTATCGCCAGCAAATCTGCGTGCGGGGAAAGTTCCTAAGTTTTCGTCATAGAATTCGTAGTTAAATTCCGGGCCCCAATTGTTGTCTGGATCGCGGGGTTCGTGGTGAAACCAATAATCGTGATCGATTTGAGTGAGGGGGCTCGATGCTTCCGCGTGGTTGTAAATCCCGTCGATGATGACGCGAATGCCGCGCCCGTGACACTCGTCTATCAGGTTTTTGAGTTCTTCTGTGGTTCCGTAGCTGGACTCGGCAGCGAAGAAGTAGCGGGGGTTGTAGCCCCAACTGTAGTCGCCTGGGTATTCTTTGAGGGGCATGAGTTCGATCGCGTTGATGCCGAGTTCGACTAGGTAATCGAGTTTTTCGACAACGTGCTTGTACTGACCGCGGGCCAGGGGATCGGCTTCGCCGCCCGAAAAGTCAGCAACGTGCATTTCATAAATCACTAATTCCCGATCGGCAGGTAGCGGTTTATCGTCGTGTTTCCAGACGTAGGTATCGACAATGCGATCGCCGTCTTTGATCCGAACCAGGCCGTTTTGAGTGGGATCGTCGATGTCAGTCGCGTAGGGATCGACTATATCTACCCACTGATCCGCTTCCACAAACCAGCTTTTCGACTGAACGCGGAATTTGTATTGATAAACGCCATCCTCCAACTCAACTCGCGTGCGGAAAAAACCCTCTTCGTCCTTTTCCATCGGAATCTCTTCCCAATTAGAAAAAGAGCCAATCAAGGCAGCTCCTTTGTTGTAGGGAGCAAATAATTTGAATTCAATTGGAGCGGCCATAATACCTCTTTCTAAAATATTTCACTAACAGTTGATACTTTTAATTTCGCTAATTTAAGCGAACTCAGCATCGCTCTGCGGATATAATTTCTTTAAGGCTTAACTATTCCTAAAAGTATCTTAATCTGGCCTGGGCCTGCGCCTTTTATGAAGTGATATCGCGCAATATTGGCAGTGGGAGCGAAATTTATTTAACTGGGGATCGCTCAACAATAAGTATTATTAATATGATATTTTTTTAGCATCTATCTTAAGGTATATTGACTTTTTTTAAAAGTAAAAAAAATATCTGTACTGGGATAGATGCGGATTTAAACTTTATCTATTTTTTAACAACAAACAATTGTTCGGCTGGTGCACACTGCCTGCCATAATTTTTTGGTAATAATTAGTCAGTCGGTGTGCACTGCACACCCTAAATCAGTGGCCGTAAGGTGCGCCCAGCGCACCCTACTTTTAACTTGATTTTGCCTGACGCTCAGGCTTCATCCAACCAAGCCAGAACGCAGGGCAAGAACGGCAGCCTGAGTGCGGTCATCAGCACACAACTTGTTCAAAATATTGCGGACGTGAGTCTTGACTGTACCGACAGTAATGTAAAGCTTTTCGGCGATTGCAGCATTGCTGTAACCCTGCACTATCAGTTCCAAAACCTCTAATTCCCGTTCGGTTAAAGGGTAAGTCTCAATGATGTGACTAAACTCGGGTTCGGCAGCCTTAATTGTGACTCTTTTGCCCTCAGCCTTCGGTTCTTCCGGCGCGGACTCCTGAGTGCGAGCTTGTTTCAGGACGATGCGGGCGATCGCCGGATCGATCCAAGAGTTACCTTCGTGAGTTACTTTTACTACATCTAATAACTGATCGAAGCTAATATCTTTCATGCAGTAAGAGTCAGCTCCGGCGGCAAAAGCTGCCAAAACTTCTTCTTCATTGTCCTGAAAAGTCAGAATCAAAATTTTGGTATCTGGATCGGACTCCGCTACCGTTTTTTTGAACTTTTGTGTCAATTCAATGCCATCAAAATCCGGCAGCCCAATATCTACAATTGCCACGTCAGGTTTTGAAGACTGAAGCAGTTTCAATCCCTCAGTAGCGTTAGCGGCATCCCCGACAACTTCTATCGTGTCACGCTGTTGTAAAGCTGTGCGGATGCCGACTCTTGTCAGGTCATGGTCTTCTATCAAAGCAACGCGAATTTTACTCATCTTTCTTCCAATAGTCCAGTAAACTTTAAAAATATCGTCAACTGACTCAGCTAAACTGAGAAAATTTGAGAATGTGTCCTGATTTAGGGTTTTACAGGCTGCACATCATTTTTAAGCATACTCATGTAGCCGCCCAGAATGCAAGTTAATTTTTAAGTTATTTTGCGGCGATGCCTGCACGAGCCCGATCCGGACAGGTAAGCTCTCAATGTTTCAACAGTTTAACTGAATTATCTCATTGTCCGCCCGTTGATAGAGGTAAAGATACCACTACCCATATAAATTTAAAGTATAAAAAATTTTGATGCACTTGGCTCGTCAAAATCAATAAAGCTAGCAGCACGAGTCTTTAGCCGGTGTTAGGGCTTAAGTCCAATGCTTATTTATATAACCTGTTATGACTCAGTATCCCGGCAATAAGTCTTTTCAGTCGGAGTTTTCCGGCTCTGAAATCTTACACAAAGTATCTGAAATAACATCCCCCCAACCGCAAGTTTGCGACTCCCAAACTCAGGAGGATGGCCTGTGGGAGGCAAATCCTTACATAGTTTGGAAAGCGTATGCCGACGGCTGGGTGAGTTATTTAGGTCCGCGCTGGGAGGAATATACGGGGGTACCAGCAGCTGCAGCTTTGGGTTTCGGCTATCTGGCGCAGATCCACCCAGAAGACCGTTCTCGTCTGTTGGCGAGATCGCAGGCTTCTAAGTTCCCGCCACTAAGTTACGAAATTATATTTCGTCTGCGGACGCGGGAGGGCACTTACCGCTGGAATCTGGCCAGAGCAACGCCCGCTAATCTAGACAGTCAGGAAGTTTTGGAATGGGTGGGAACCTATACAGATATGGACGCGCTCCAACAAACTCAACCCGAACCCCAAGCAGAACCAGAATTGTTGCCCCATCAAGTGCCCTCGGAAGACAATTTCACAGCAGAAAAGTTGTGTGAAGCCGAAACGGTAAGGGACAGCGGGCGGGAGTTGCACGCGATCGATCGGTTTACAAATCTGTTGAGCCAGCGCGCGGGTAGCTTGGGTCAGTTGTTGCAAGGCATTGCGGACGCGACTGTAGAGGCGATCGCAGGAGCGGAATTTTGCCTAGTTGCTCTCCTGGAGTACGATTGCAGCGGCCTCAAACTCACCGCTGTCGGGGGCACGGAAAACTTTGGTAAGGGCAAAACCCCGCACGTGCAAAACAAGCTGCTTTGGAAAGCATTTGCGACGGGAGAGTCTGTACTGTTGCGGTCGGAGTCTGGCGACGGCTTGCTGCCGGCGGCGGCTTGTGCAGCGGCGATCGAGTCCGGGCAAAGCGGGCGTTTGGGTGTGTTGGCCATCGGCAACGGGAAAGACAGCACGGCCATGGACGCCCATACTCAGCAACTGCTGGCGGTGATGGGAAAACAAGCTGCGATCGCGATTAACAGCGCGCGGGCGATCGAAAAATTAAAAAAACAGGAACAGCTTTTAGACTTGCAAAACGAGCTGCTAATTCGCCAGCAGGAAGAACTGGAAAATCAGGCGCGACGCATTCAACAGCAAAAATTGCAACTGCTAGAAGCAGCGAAGTTAAAATCACAATTTTTGGGCATCATGTCCCACGAATTGCGAACTCCCATGAATTCGATTATCGGCTTTTCCCAATTGCTGCTGCGCCAGCACAAACAACTGCTGACCGCCCAGCAAACAGAAATGGTGGGGCGCATTTTACATAACGGCAAAAACCTGCTACTGCTAATTAACGATATCCTCGACCTCTCCAAAATCGAGAGTGGCCGCACAGAATTAAAAATTGAAAAATTTCATTTAGGGCATTTAGTAATGGATGTCGCCCGGGAATTCGGAAATCAAGCCACCGATAAGAACGTGGCAATAGCCGTCAGCGTCTGCTTGCAGGATCAGTTTATAGTTAATGACAAGTCGCGCCTGCGGCAAATTTTGGTCAATCTCGTTTCCAACGCGGTTAAATTCACACATCAGGGCAGCATTTACATTGAGGTGCGGGAATTTAATTGCGATCGGCTAAGTATAACCGTTCGGGATACAGGAATCGGCATCTGTGAAAAGGATGTTCCCCACATTTTCGACAAGTTCCACCAAGGCGACCAAACCACAACTCGCCAATATCCAGGCACCGGTTTAGGACTAGCTATTTGTGCTTCTTTAGTCAAGCTGATCGACGGTACAATTACTGCCGAAAGTAAACCCCAAAAAGGTTCGGTATTTCGGATGGAATTCCCGCGTAAAGTTTACCCTAAAAAACTCACTTGCTGACTGAAAACTTTTTTTCTAGAACTTCTGAAAAATAGGGCTATATATAGATTATAGGGGAGCATCGGTATGGAAACGCCCAGACCTAAGTCCGGCGCGGGGTGCTTCGACTTTTAATAATTGGTATAAGATTGATGATTAGAGTTCTTGCAAAAGTCAAATTTACCCCCCGCAATTCCCCCCTTATTAAGGGGGGAAACAAGAATAATCCTGCCTCCTCTCCTCCCCTTCAATCAGAAGATTTTTCCCGATAGGGCGGGTGGAGTGAATGTAGTTCGCTCAGTGGAAATGTGCTGTAGCAAGACTTTGTTAAACTGGTATTATATTTACAGCAAATTGCCGCTCTCAAGAGTGATCTAATAGTCATGGCGAGCAATTGTTTGGCGATCGATCGCCATGACATACTATCTATACTCATGCAACTAAAAAAAGCAAGTATTAAAACCGGATTTAATATACAAATCAGCGGACACAATGAGGTTTATTTATGTCCGCTAATCATATTAAATTTGGTTTTAATGTCTGCTTTATTC
This sequence comes from Microcoleus sp. MON1_C1, assembly GCF_036701945.1. Classification (NCBI taxonomy): domain Bacteria; kingdom Bacillati; phylum Cyanobacteriota; class Cyanophyceae; order Oscillatoriales; family Microcoleaceae; genus Microcoleus; species Microcoleus sp. MON1_C1. The sequence goes on from NZ_JAUBRO010000027.1 coordinate 76,553, forward strand.
TTCAGTCTGCGGATGACGTTGGGCGAAGCTCAGTCGCTCCGCAGGCTGGGTTTGACTCTCTGCCGCGGTTTGAACCGCCGAGTCTTCTCTAAAGACTAGAAGTTTTCCCTACTTCCGCCTGAGTAGCAATTGGTTTAACATCGGTGTAGCCCATACTATTAGCTACGTCGCGCAGCACCGAAATTTGCTGTTCAAAATCAAGACCTTCAATTTGACCCAACACGCCATTGACAGCCTCAGTTGCCTCATATCCTTCGGGGATATCGACAATTGTTTCCCCCATACCAATAGCCCAAGCATACCAAACCACCAACTGATTGTTAGCAGTTAAAGCTCCGTAAGCGTGAGAATACGGCGTGTCGTCGCCGTTGACAATACCGCGCATTATATTCAGTTGTTGGTCATGGGAAAGCTTGTAAAAATCATCGAGCAGCATGGGAGCTAATTGTGGGTCGGCGGCGGCGGGAGCGGCTGGTGTAACTGAATCTCCCATTTTTTCATAAACAAAGTAGAGCAGCGCCAGTTTTTCATCTGTACCCAACCCGTTGATTGCCTGAACGATGTTTTGAGTGTCGTTGGAGAGAGAGTGAGGATTGGTCGCGGCGGGTGAGTTCATAAATAAAATTCCTTAAAAATGTTTCCAGAATATATAAGTATCAAGATTTGTAAGTGCAAGTCACCATCCCCTAGAGGTAATACGATTTGAGATTTGAGATTTGAGATTTGAGATTAAACAATGGGGAATGGCTGAGTATGTATGGGTTTGGAGCTTGCCTAAAGTTGCATTATTTTCAGAAAGTGGTGTAATGTTAACACACCACCCTAGAATAAATCATCCTTAAGATAGAAGCCAACGATACATCTGCGGGTAGATGAAAAAGGCTGGGATTCAAGTAATAATTGATACAGTGCATTGTTAAATAAAACTAGCAAGGAGTCGGCTATGTCTGAAATCAATCCAGAAGTCAATAACATTGAAAACTTTGACGCTCAGCAGATCACTGAAAGCGCGGAAGCTGGAGAACAAAAGTTGCCGACCGTTAATGTATCAGCAGACTACGAAGCTTCAAAAGAATTCAGCGTTAGTGACATCGATCGCACGAGTGCCGGCGCCGAAGCTGCAGCCGCTGCAACTGCACCTAAATTTGCTATTCCCGCTCCTACAGAGATCCCACTGCCGGCAGATACAAGCGGCAATCCCGATGCTTTTCGTTCGATGGCTCACGACATTACGCCTTCTGGTACACCGGGCGAAGTTACCGACGATTTGATCCAGAAAGCGCTCGATCTTGGTACTCCTGGCAGTTAATTTAGAAATTCTCCATCCTCGATGCAAAACCTCTGTATTGTAGGGTGCTTATGGCGCGCCTTACCCCTCTAATTCGCGCGTCAAATCACTTTTTGCATAAGTCCTGAATAGTCAAGTGAGTGCACGATAAGCTGCAATACAGTAGGGACACAACAGTGTTGTGTCCTTAAAAGCTGCAATAGGGTAGGGACACAACATTGTTGTGTCCTGAAAGCGTTAGTTTTAAGTCTTTCTAATCGCTTAATTTTAAGTCGATCGGCCGACAAATTTTGCCGACAGTGCGATCGCCCAAAATTTCAATTACTAAATCCACCCGATCGCCCTCCTCAACCATCGACTTAATAAATAACTCGGGATGCAGCGCTTTCCAGAAATATTCGACAAACCGATTAATTTCAGCTTCTGACATTCCCGGCTTCCCCGTCGCCATCATTTCCCGTTCCGCCTGATTGCGCCACACTTGAGAAATGCGATAATCTTGGGGATACAAAACCATCAACCGATCTAATCGGTTCCACAGCGGCAGATAGTCGTGCAGCTTCGCATTCATGTCGCGCGCAAACTGACAGTCGCTTTCTGTGGAAATCGGAAACGGTGCAGCAGCCAAAAACTCGTTTAATTTGGCATCAACCACCGGATTAACACCGACAAACCAACCTTCAAAAAGTACAATATCCGCACCGGAAATAATTTCGGGTTGACTTCTATCTCCTGCACCTCCATAGGCAGATTTGTCAAACCTGGGAATTTCTATATTTTTTATTATATCCGGTTTGAGGGCATCAGATTTGGGATTGTCAACTGCTGCTAAATTGTGAGTTTGAGAACCGCGCAACTTGTCTAAAACTGCGATTCCCAAGTCAATATCGTGAGTGCCGGGAGGGCCGCGCCAAATAAAACGCGGATCTGCTTTTTGGAGTTGTTGGCGATCGGCATAACTCTTGTAAAGATCGTCTAAAGAAAGGCTGACAGTAGAATATCCCAATTTTCCCAGAATCAGCCTCAAAACTTGGCATAAAGTAGTTTTTCCCGTTCCTTGCCCTCCTAAAATTCCTTGAATTAAAGGACGGTTTAAACTTTGTTTGGCAGTCGATAATTGCATTGCCAGCGGCAGCCAAAGATTCCACAAAGTTTCGAGAAAAACAGTTGACTTTAGCGGGAAAGTATGCAGTTCGTCAAGAATAGAAAAGAATAAATCGGTTTTGCAGCGGACAACATCGGCTGCATTGTCGGGAGTAATGCCAAAAGCGCGCGATCGCAAATCATCTGCAAGTTCCCAAACAGCCAGGTGCTCGAAGTCGGGAGGGCTCGGGCGATTGCCGGCGTGCCACCGATGTAAAATTTCAACAGGGGTTACAGTCGATCGATCCATCTTCTCAAAACTCTTGATGCGGGGGCGGGTTGTGTACAAATCCTATCTGCAATTGACAAATATTTGACCCCACTCAAAACGGATACAAGCCCCAACTCCGGTCGTGGAGAGTTCAAAAATTCCCACCCTAGTTCAAATTAAGATTTTTTTAAGAACACGTTTATGTAAATACTATCTACAGCAGACAAATATTTCACCATTTTTTAAGAACCTAGTTTGAAAGCCTCCACAAATAAATTGTAAGTCAGACCCATTTTCAGAGCATTGAGCATCTCCACCCACAAAGAACCAGCCGCAGACCGCGGGCCGCCGTAAACCAGCCAGTTCACCAACTCGGTCAACAACACCAACAGCCCGGCCGCGATAATATCCCAATCCGCAGATTGTCCCGCGATGGTCGAAATAGCTGTTCCCAAAAAAGTGCCGAACAGCAGGCTAATTATCAGGAGCGAAATCCGCCGCCAAGGATTGCTCAGCCAGCCTCGGAAGCGATCGCCCAGAACATCAATTAATCTGTTAATTCGGGTATTCTGCATAAAAGTTATACCATTTGAGATGTAAAATTTGAGATTTGAGATGCGGAATGACTGATGACTATTGGGGTTTGGAGTACGGGGCTATAGTGGCACTCTTTTTTTCAACTGGTATTAAAAGCTAGACCGATGAGTAAACAAATGCCCCTCCCGACCAACTTCAAATTCTTACCGGGGTGAGTATGTCGCCATCTAAAATATAAAATTTAACATCTAAGATGGTATTGAGCGATCGCGGATTTATAGCCGAGAACGCTCAAGTAATTAAGTGTAACTGTATCTTGTGGCACAGCAGCCCCTAGTTTTACATTAAAAATAGTTAAGACTAATTGCGAGTGCAGCCTATCCTTTAAGCCTAAAATTTATGAATCTTAAAATTTACCAGATCATAATTGGAGTGTGGATCGTCCTAATTACAGGAATGTTTCTAGGACGTTTTGAAATCACTATCTCCAACAGTTCAAATCAGTCGAGCGATTGGCCCTCACAAGCCACCGCACATCCCCGCACACCCCCGGTTCCCCCAGTCCCGACAGCTTCTGCCGGCACCGCCACCGCGCCCAAGCCCGACTCAACACCAACCCCCCCAGATCCAGAGGAGGAATTGCTTTCCTCAATCCCTATAAATGCTAAGGCCTCCGGCCTTTTGCGCGTCAGCAACCGCAGCGAACACCCAGTGCGAGTGGCCCTGCTGTCGAAACGGCAAGCCAAGGAATCCTACGGCAAACCCGCGCACTGGGATTTTGCGCCGGGGGAAGGCGGTGGCAAGGGACTGATGCTATCGCTGCCGGAGGGCAAGTTACAAGTCAAACGGGGAGACATTCTGGTGGTTTTTGCTCAAGATGGTTCTCGCCGCTACTGGGGGCCTTTCGTCGCCGGGGAGACTTCCTCGCCCGCTTGGAACAGCACAGCCAGAGAATGGCAATTAATTTTGCAGCCTTAAACCCTTAGCAGCAGGTGCCGAAATTTTGGTCGAGAAACCCGGTCGATCCGGTTTTATTGAGAACGATGCCGCTATGTGAGTTAACCTCACATAGCGGCATCATTATAAGGAACAGGCAAGATGCCTGTTCCACAAAGAGTGAATTTTCTTGTGGCGAGTAGGGTTTGGGCAGGAGAGCCCGCCCATGAAAGCCTTGTTGAGAATGGTGCAACATCTCAGTTAAACAGAGATGTTGCACCATTCTCAAGAACAGGCAAGATGCCTGTTCCACAATAAAATTGAGCTCTTGTGGAACAGGCATCTTGCCTGTTCCTAAACAAGTAATTGATATTGGTGCAAGATGTGAGTTTAACCGGAGTCGATCGAGTTGGGAGTTTCGAGAATGCGAATCTTTCGGTAGACTCTCTATGCGAGCTAAAATTTTAAATCTAAAATCGCAGGAAGTTTGGGTGAAAGAAGTTATTAAAAGTTTGTCAGAGTTTAGAAATCGCCGGATCGCACCTTTGCTGCTATCGATTGTATGGCTGTGCGCGATCGCCTCGGTAGGTTTCTTGTGGAATCTCGGCAACATCGGTTTAGTTGACGAAACGGAACCGTTGTTTGCCGAAGCCGCCCGTCAAATGACGGTGACAGGAGATTGGATCACTCCTTATTTCAACGGCGAAACCAGGTTTGACAAGCCGCCGTTGATTTACTGGCTGATGGCGGTGGCTTACCGCACTCTGGGCGTTAACGAATTGGCCGTGCGTCTTCCCTCGGCTTTGTGCGCGTTCGGTCTGACTTGCCTCGGATTTTATACCCTATCGAAATCGAAGGAAGAAGGAAGAAGGAAGAAGGAAGAAGGAAGACAGAATGAGGAAGAAGCCAAGTCCCCCCTCTCGGACACTCTCCCCCTCGGACACTCTCCCAATCTCCCAATCTTTTTTTCTACTCCTTGGATTGGTGCGGCCCTAATAGCTTTAAATCCCCAAACTATTGCCTGGGGACGGACTGGCGTTTCAGATATGCTATTAGTCGGCTGTATGTGTTCGGCACTACTCGCATTTTTCCTCGGTTACACCCTCGAAGAACAGAGAGAAAAAACAGAATTATCTACGGTTTCCGCTTCCAGATTTCCCAATAAGTGGTATCTGACTTTTTACGTACTAATTGCCTTAGCAATTTTGGCTAAGGGGCCTGTGGGAATTGTCGTGCCAGCGCTGATTGTTGGCAGCTTCGGGCTTTATTTGGGAAATTTTCGGCAACTTTGGCGCGAAATGCGTCCGGTGTCGGGAATTTTGATTATTCTGGCGATCGCCTTGCCTTGGTACATTTTGGTTATTTTAGCCAACGGTCAAACTTATATTGACAGCTTTTTTGGCTATCACAATTTCCAGCGTTTTACTGGAGTAGTCAACAAGCACTCGGCGCCTTGGTATTTTTACTTTTTTGTAGTGCTAGTGGGTTTTGCACCTTGGTCGATTTATTTGCCTGTGGCGATCGCCCGCACCCGTTTTTGGCAGCGCAGTTACTGGCGTCGTCAACCGCGATCGGCTCAGTTGAGTTTATTTGCCCTATTTTGGTTCGGCTGCATTTTTGGCTTTTTTACGATCGCCGTGACCAAATTGCCCAGTTATGTATTGCCTTTAATCCCCGCCGCTGCGATTTTGGTAACGCTGCTGTGGAGCGATATTATTGCAGGTAACGAATCCGATAACAGGCGGATAAAGTTAGAAAAAAAACCGAATTCTTTACCGCGAGGGCTGTTAGCTACATACATTTTCAATGTCGTATTTTTATTAATTATAGCCGGAGCAACTTTCTACTGCTACAACTGGCTGGGAGACGACCCGGCAATGCCCAATTTTCCCCAAGCAATTCAGCAGTCGGGATTGCTGATTGTCGGCGGTACGATTTGGATAACTACAGCGGTGGCGATCGCACTTTTACTCTGGAAGCGGCAACAGCGCTGGATTTTGGTTGCTAACCTCATCGGGTTAGTAGCATTTATCATCTTTGGTCTTACTCCCGCCTACAAAGTGGTCGATATCAACCGCCAGTTACCTCTGAGACAGTTAGCACAGGTTGCAGTTCAACAAAAACTGCCGGGGGAAGAGTTTATTATGGTTGGTTTCTGGAAACCAAGTCTGGTTTTTTATACCCAAGAGCCGGTGACTTACTACCGAGCTGTCACAAAGGCTATCGACTACATTAAGCAATCTAAAAACCCAACTTCTCCCTCTATTTTGTTGCTGGGATATCCAGAGAAATTTGTGCAATTAGGATTGCAGCCCAATCAATATCAATTGTTGGAAAGTCGGGGCGCTTACCAACTAGCCAGGGTTCCGAGACAAGCGTTTCAATAGTGCCTATAGTGTGATCTCATACTTGTTAAACAAGGTAGAACAATGATTACAACTAAGAATCTTCAACTACTTGCCGTCGAAAGGATTCACATAGAAGCTTTCTTACGAAGTAAAAGCGAGCTTGCAGCAATTTTAAATGTCATAGTGCCTAATAGCTGGCCTCATTTCCCCGAAGCTTTTTCCCTCCCTGCTGACGAAGCTTGCGAATCCAATCCGCCTCCAACTGACTGGCACAACTACTTCTTTATTCATCCAAAAAATCAAGTGCTTGTCGGCAATGGAGGTTTCAAAGGCTCACCTGATGAGTCGGGGACTATAGAGATAGGTTATGAAATTGCTTCCGAATATTGGAATCGCGGATTTGCAACTGAGGTGGCACAGGGAATGATCGATTATGCTTTCGCTCACGAGGAGGTGAAAGCAGTCATCGCTCACACTTTAGCTGAAAAAAATGCCTCGAATAGCGTGTTGCAAAAAGTGGGAATGAAGTTCATTGCAGAGGTGGACGATCCTGAAGAAGGCAAGATATGGCGATGGCAAATAAGCAGGGATGAATATCATCCGACTTGAACTGTAACGCCGTTTCGCTGTTTAAGTCACTGGTTTTGGCGGTAATTTGAAGGTTCTCGGTTGGAGCATTAAATCTGCCAGATTGCATAAAAGCTATAATCTAGTCACTACCTAAAACCCGAAACTCGGAGCCTACAATGGTTTCAATTCTCAACAAACCCTCCTCGTTAGTCCATGAGATTTGCATGGAAAAAGTCGATGGGTGGAAGTTGTTCAAATTTAGTGAATCGCTCCAACAGCGCATGGAACAATTGTTAGAGAAGAAAAAGGGCGCTCAACTAATGGCAGAAGAGGTAGCGGAACTCGACGCCATTGGGGAATTAGATCGTATCTTTACCCAGATCAATGCAATGATGGTGGCTCAAGAGGTCAATCAGCGAGCCGACGATATAGAACGTTTGGGTTAGCCACGCCCTTCAATGTATCCCTTGACAAGTTGGGTAAAAGCTAATACCTCAAGCATTAAGTAAGTGAATAAATTAGCTATTAAAAATGATTTCTTCACTTGGCTTTTTTCCATTTCTTTTACTCCCCAACTCCCTATTAATAATTCGAGGTAAACGGAAAAGAAAAACATAGGAATGAGTGTAATCATAATTTCCAACGGCAGAAATGGAAAAGAACCAGGCTGTACAGGCACGGTTGTGTGGAAGACGATATGTCCAATAAACGCCCCAATACATAGGATAATAAAACCTCCCCCAATCGTCGATATGATATTTGTTATAAAAGCAATAAAAATTGCTTTTAGGATACTGAGATTGAGTAGCTTTTTGTGAATGTAAGCTTCTATCGCGATAATTGGGATGAGCAAAAGAATTTGATATAAAACACTATGACTGAATAATGGAATCCCTGCATTGGCGAGATATAGAAATGTATTTAAGTGCCTGCAAAAGCTAATAGAAAACATAGAAGTGGGTTTCCCGTAGTTATTAATGATGATAATTAGCCTGCCATTTGTTCGACCTACCCTCAACTTGGCTGAAACAATGGATAATGGATAGGATGCCATTTTCATTCTAAAAGTGTGGTAGCCATGACTGAGTTACTCGAACGTGCGATCGCCAAGTTGAAAACATTGTCTGCCAGCGAGCAAGATGCCCTCGCTTCAATGATTCTGGAAGAACTTGAAGACGAGAGGCGCTGGGATCAAGCATTCTCCCGTTCCCCCGATGCTCTTGCTAAACTCGCAGCGACCGCAATGGCTGAGTATCATGCAGGCAAAACCCAAGAACTCGATCCAGAAACATTGTGAATTCACGCACTACAACCGAGTTCCGTAGATTATTTGCTGATTTACCCGAACAAGTTCAACAGCAGACACGCGGGGCGTATCGTCAGTTCAAGGAAGACCCAAGTCATCCAAGCCTGCGTTTCAAGAAGGTGCATCCAGACTTACCAATCTACTCAGCCCGAATTACCAAAAACTATCGAGCAGTTGGTCAGTTGGATGGAGACACTGTAATCTGGTTTTGGGTTGGTTCACACGCAGAGTACGACAAGTTTCTGGGGCAGTTGTAGCAGTGTCTACAGCCAGCCAATATCAATTAGAAAAGTGTATTTAGACAAGTGGAAAATTACGATCGCAATCAATGAAGCTCAACAGCAGTTGCAGGAGTCGATCGATTCCGTGAGTCAGTCACTTCAATTGATCGTGATCGCAGGACAAACTAGCAATGCAGTGTTATTATCTGAATCAGACTCCGCATATGTTCAGGAAACACTGTATCTTCTCTCAGTGCCGGGGATGCGGGAATCAATTCGGGAAGGAATGGCAACGCCGATCGAGGATTGCGATCGCTCTTTGGAGTGGTGAGGAGAGCCGACCATACGTGCCATAATCAGCCATATTATCTGGTACGCGATCGCCTGAACCTATGGATGCGCTAATCGGCAAAACTTTACAGGGTGGAAAGTACACCCTCGAACAAGAATTGGGAAGAGGCGGCTTTGGAATAACCTTCAGGGCAAATCACCGCTATTTAGGACAGCCTGTAGTCATTAAAACCCTCAACGAATCTCTGCGGCAGCAACCTAATTTTGCTGAGTTCGATCGCAAGTTTCAAGACGAAGCGAGGCGGTTGGCTTCCTGCGTTCATCCCAATATTGTCCGCGTCAGCGATTTCTTTGTGGAAGACGGGCAGCCTTACATGGTGATGGACTACATAGCCGGTCAGAATTTGGGCGATGTAGTCGGTTCAAATAATCCGCTGCCAGAAAATCTTGCAATTCTCTACATCACTCAAATTGGGGCTGCTTTAAAAGTTGTTCATCAAAAGGGTTTGCTGCACCGAGATGTCAAGCCGCAAAACATTCTTTTGCGCCAAGGTACTCAGGAAGTTGTGCTGATTGATTTTGGCATTGCCCGCGAGTTTACTCCCGGTGCAACCCAAAGTCACACTAATATGGTGTCCGATGGCTACGCGCCGCCAGAACAGTATTTTGCCCAAGGAAAATATACGCCCGCAACAGATGTTTACGGTATGGCGGCGACGCTTTATACTCTGCTGACAGCACAGGTGCCGGTGGCTGCAATTTTACGCACCAGCCAGCCGATGCCTTCACCCCGCGACTTGCAGCCTCAGCTAAGTGCGGCTGTCAGCTCTGCAGTGATGCGGGGGATGACGGTAGAAGCTCAAAATCGCCCTGCTAGCGTCGATGAGTGGCTGTCGCTGCTGCACGGGCAGGGGGGTGCAGCGTCGCCGAGCACCGGGCCGACGGTGGCGGTGATTCCGGGACACGGGCCTCAGTCGCCTGCGGGTTCCAGAACAGCGCCTGCTGTGGTGCCTTCTGGGGGAGGAAACCGCAACGTTTGGTGGATTTTGGGGTTCGTGGCGATCGCACTTATTGTTGCAGGTTTGGTCGGTATTGCTAGGGTTTTCCTCAACCGGCCGTCTTCGGAACCCGCACCGGTCGCCCAGGACGATCGCACTTCGGCCCCTGCAGATCGAGACGCGCGCTCACGCCCCGCACCAATTCCCGCGCCGACACCAACGCCAGCCCCGACTCGCAGAGAAACTCCGCCGCCGGCTGCTGAAACACCAGCGCCGGCTGCGGAAACTCCAGCGCCTGCTGTTGAAACTCCAGCGCCGGATGCTGAAACTCCAACACCAGCCCCAGCGCCAACACCAGCGCCTTCTCCGGAGGCTGTCGAACCTACACCAACGGAAAAACTTGTTGACAAAGAGTTGCCGCCAGATCGATCGCCCGCACCCAGCGAACAACCGACAACCAGTTATCAGAAGACTCCCACCATCCCTGGGTATGCCGTTGGTACGCCGGAAACTCAGATTTTATCCGAATTGGGAGAACCGACTGACTCTCAAGCCCGGGGCTATTGGCCGAATACTCGCACCGCACTTTACGAAATATTGCCCAATCGGATTACTCTCGGCTACATTTACGATCGCGATTCGGGCGAGCTAGTACAAACAGAGGGTTCTTTTGCCCAGTCGGTGGACGATTTGGTAGTGCGAACCGCCTTAAATGGGATGGTGGGCGGCGCCAGCCGGGAGATTTTGCAAGGCTTGGGCGACGTGCAGCAGCGCCGGAGTAATCGGTTTACGTTTAGGAAGGGTTCGCTCGAAGGGATGATCGAACGCAACGAGCGCGATCGGATTTACATTGGCGTCTGGGACGACAACTTGCATTAAACTTGGCAGCGGTGACATCCTGCACCCTTGTCAATAAACCTGGGCGGGCAAGATGCCCACCCCACAGGAAAACTTAACTCTTGTGGAACAGGCATCTTGCCTGTTCAAGAAAATGGTGAAAGATGTAAATATTCCAGACTCAGCTTTGTGCCAAAATCCAAAATCTAAAATCGGTTGACTTGACGCAACACGAAATATTGTCTATGATTAAAGAACACACGAGGGGCTGTAATGGTTTCGACAGGGTGGCGAAAGCTGCTCCGTGATGCAGGTCGAGAGGGAGTCTACTCTCGTTAATATCGGCTCAAAAAAAATAGTAAATGCGAACAACATCGTTCCTTTCGCTCGCAAAGCCGTAGCTGTAGCCTAAAAACTTCTTGAGCTTGGTTTAGAGTGTATGCCACCTCACTCCGTTAACGGTAGCATAACAACCCCCAACGGATGCCCTAGCTAAACGTTTCTAGTCGGCTAGCTAGGAAAGCAATCACTAGAAAATCCCCCCATTTGGGATAAAGATGGTTCCCGCCCTGAGGATTAGAAGGGATAAACCTGTGAACGATCGGAAGGTAAATACCCGCTTTGGACGGCAGTTCGATTCTGCCCAGTTCCATAAAAAAAGTGACGTAAAATCAATGGTTTAAGCCATTTGAAAGTTACTTTAAAGCATTAAAAGGGCCCAGAGTTAACTCTGGGCCCTTTTGTTTGGCATTCAATGTTCAATCTAAAACCTAAAATCTAAAATCTAAAATAGATTAGCTCGATCGACTAAGTAAAAATACATAAATTACCCACCCATTAGCTACGCTGCAGGCTCATATAATTAGAACTTCACCCTGTCTGTGCGTTCTTGGAGCCTGTCGGGCGATATACTATTAGGCGGTAAAGCATTAAAAATCTTTACAAAGACCCCGATTTCTAAGCCTACTCCTACAAAGGACGGGTGAAAAATTATATGCTGACCGCTCAAAAGCTGGACAAATGAACCCAGGAATTGACTTACAAGGAAGTTTCGTAGAAGCCCTCATGAATTTGGGCTTACCGGCGGACATCGCCCAAGTGCTTTGGCTACCGCTGCCGATGTTGCTGATGATTGTCGCTGCCGTTTTCGGGGTACTCACTAGCGTCTGGCTGGAACGGAAAATTTCCGCCGCCGCTCAACAGCGGGTAGGCCCGGAATTTATCGGCCCTCTGGGAGTGCTAGCACCCGTTGCTGACGGTCTGAAGTTGGTATTCAAAGAAGACATTGTACCGGCAAAAGCTGACGCGCTGCTATTTACCCTAGGCCCGGTAATTGTGGTGATTCCAGTTTTTCTCTCCTACTTAATCGTGCCCTTCGGAGAGCATATGCTGATCGCCGATATGGGGACAGCGATATTTCTGTGGATTGCTCTTTCTAGCATTCAGCCGATCGGCTTGCTGATGTCCGGCTATGCTTCAAACAACAAATACGCCCTCCTCGGCGGACTCAGAGCCGCGGCTCAATCCCTCAGCTACGAAATTCCCCTAGCTTTGGCAGTATTGGCAGTCGTGATGATGTCCAATAGCCTCAGTACGATCGACATCGTACACCAGCAAACCGGCTACGGCATTGTCGGCTGGAATATCTGGCGGCAACCAGCAGGTTTCCTGATTTTCTGGATCTCCGCACTAGCAGAATGCGAACGGTTGCCCTTTGACCTCCCGGAAGCAGAAGAAGAATTGGTAGCAGGATATCAGACTGAGTACACAGGCATGAAATTTGCTTTGTACTATATCGCTTCCTACGTTAACCTCGTCCTTTCTTGCCTCCTAGTAGCAGTTTTGTACCTCGGCGGCTGGGAATCCCCGATTCCTGTCGAAGTGCTGACAAATGCGCTGGGATTGAGCGAGACGACTCCTTGGTTGCAGGTAATTACTGGCTTGCTGGGCATTACAATGACCATGTTGAAAGCCTACTTTTTCCTGTTTCTGGCAGTTCTGCTCCGCTGGACTCTGCCGCGAGTTCGGATCGACCAATTGCTAGATTTGGGATGGAAGTTTTTGCTGCCCGTTGCTTTAGTTAATTTGCTATTGACCGCAGCTTTGAAGCTTGCCTTTCCCTTTGCTTTTGGCGGTTAATTGATAATAGGTAAATGGCAACAGCTAAAAAAAATAGCTGTTAACCAATTACCTATTATCAATTAGCTATTACCAAAAACTCAAGTACAGAGAGAGAACACCATGTTAAAATTCCTCAATCAAGTAGGCGAATACGCCAAAGAAAGTTTTCAAGCTGCTAAGTATATCGGTCAAGGTCTAGGTGTTACTTTTGACCACATGAGACGCCGCCCGATTACGGTGCAGTATCCTTACGAAAAATTAATTCCTTCCGAACGTTTTAGGGGCAGAATTCACTTTGAATTTGACAAGTGCATCTCCTGCGAAGTTTGCGTTCGGGTATGTCCGATCAACTTACCTGTAGTGGATTGGGAATTTAACAAAGAAACCAAGAAGAAACAACTCAAGCACTACAGTATCGATTTCGGTGTTTGTATCTTCTGTGGCAACTGCGTAGAATATTGTCCGACTAATTGTTTGTCGATGACAGAAGAATATGAGTTAGCCACCTACGAGCGCCACGAATTGAATTTTGACAACGTGGCTCTCGGACGTTTGCCCTACAAGGTTACAGATGACCCGATGGTGACACCGATGCGGGAATTCGCTTACTTGCCGAAAGGTGCGATCGACCCCCATGAAGTTTCCTACACCGATCGCCGCGCCGGTCTGCGTCCAGAGGAAATTATCGAAAAGTAGGTAATGGGGCATGGGGCATGGGGCATGGGGCATAGTTAGTAATTAGTGATGAGTGGTTACTTGTTAGTAGTTTTTCTAATAACTAAATAACTACTAACAAATGCCCAATGCCCCATGCCCAATGTCCTCATGCCCAATTACCAATTCCCAATTACCAATTACCAAAGGATAAAAAATTGTGAATCTAGCTGAAGGGGTTCAAATTGTTTCATTTGGCATACTGTCCGTAATGATGATTGGAGGAGCACTAGGAGTAGTGCTGTTATCCAACATCGTTTACTCAGCTTTTTTGCTGTGCGGCGTATTTACCAGCATTGCCGGCTTGTACTTGTTGCTGAATGCCGACTTTGTAGCAGCAGCGCAGGTATTGATTTATGTTGGCGCTGTTAACGTCTTAATTTTGTTTGCGATTATGTTGGTGAACAAGCGAGAAGATTTCCGCATAATTCCCAACGCTTGGGTGCGTCAAGTAGCAACAGCAGTAGTTTGCGTAGGCTTGTTTGCGCTTTTGGGTACGATGGTGGTGTCTACTCCTTGGACTATTGTCGCGACGACAGGAGCACCGGCCGAAAGTTCGATCGTCACGATCGCCAAACATTTCTTCACCGACTTTTTGCTGCCTTTCGAGTTAGCATCAGTGTTTTTGTTGATGGCAATGGTAGGGGCAATTGTCTTGGCGCGCCGTGATTTTTTCCCGGATGAACTGTTGTCAAAGAAGCTATCCGAAACACCTGCTTTGAGTTTGCCGGAAAGACCTCGCGAATTAGTTTCTGCCGGAGATGTGTCTTCGCCAGAATCTAAATAAAAGTAGTTAGTCTAAATGATTCGTACATTTAAGGTAGGGGCAATTTACCCGTGGTTGCCCCGCTCGGAGGTAGGTAGCTATCACTACCCCTAGTGTATGAATGATTTAGACACGCTACAGTAGGGTGTTCACTGCACCTATCTCTCTGTCTTGTAGTAATGTTGATTGAGAAAGACTCAAAAAATTTATGCAACTGCAACTCCAGTATTTCCTGTTATTAGCCGCCGCACTTTTCTGTATTGGTATTTACGGTTTGATTACCAGCAGAAATGCAGTGCGCGTGTTGATGTCGATCGAGTTGATGCTGAATGCTGTCAATCTCAATTTGATGGGTTTCTCCAATTATCTCGACCCTGTACAAGTTAAGGGCCAAGTATTTACCGTGTTTGTAGTTACGGTAGCGGCGGCTGAAGCTGCGGTGGGTTTGGCAATTGTTTTGGCGATTTATCGCAACCGCAATACCGTAGACATGGAAGAATTTAACTTGCTGAAGTGGTAATTAATCAATAGTCATCAGTCATCAGTCATCAGTCATTAGCGATAAACTAATGCAGATTAAAGACTGATGACTAAGGACTAAGAACTAATGACTAATGACTTCTAGTAATTTCTAGAGTAATTCTACCCCCGAAATCAGGGATGGGGGCAGCAGGTTTCGAGAGTTGTAGTTTAACTTTTTCGACTAACGGTAGTTCTAAAAGCGCTTGAGCAATAGTATCGGCTAGGCGTTCGATTAATAAAAACTTCGAGTCTTTGACTAGCTTTTGAATCAGAGTAATTGCGCTGCGGTAATCAAGAGTATGTTGAATATCATCACTTTTTCCAGCTTGCGATAAATCGAGCCAGAGAGTAACATCCACTTCAAACCACTGCCCCAAAACTTGCTCTTCCGCCAGATAGCCCGTATATCCGTAACAGCGAATTCCTGTAAGTTGAATAGAATCCATTTTGCAATAAACTAAAAGTGCGTTGTCTATACCAATTTGTATTAAACCAGATAAAGTTCTCTTTCTCTTCCCTCTCTTTTTTTGCCCTTTTCCTTCTCCCTCTGCGCTCTTTGCGCCCTCTGCGGTTCAATCACTCTTATTCTATCTTAGATTTTATAACTCTCCTCCTTTCTCCAACTTGTCGAGTAAATCCTCAGCAACTTCATACCATTTCCGCCTAATTTCACCATCTTCTGGCTTTTCTGTCAAGCTGCGCCCTTGTAATTCTGGATATTTATTGTAATATAATTCATCCACTTTTTGATAGAATATATCTTGATTGATGTTGAGATTTTTGCGCCGTTTACCAATGTTTTCTTGACGAATTATTTCGGCTTCCTCTAAGGATGTATCGGGAGGTTGCTGGCGCGAAGTAAATTTAGGTAAATCCGGCAACTTGGGCAACGTGAAACCAGATTTGACTACACTAAAAGCTAACATTCCTGGCACCAAAACGACACTTAAACTCCCTAGGATTTTCCAAGTAATTAAGTTGAATGTGCTGTTGTTATTAACCACTTGAGGATTTTGGTGAACAGGAGTATGATTGCTGGTAGCAGTTTGAGTGGTGTTTTTGAAAGGGCGGCCGACAAAGTTCATTGTCACCATTTGGGAAATTATACTGCCAATTTGAGATAGTTTTGGATCTTTGAGTGCTTCGCGGACTGCTTTTGCAGATTGGTAGCGATCGCCCGGTTGTTCTGCTAACATCCGATCCAATACGCTGGCTAAATTTGGGCTGACACTGACGTGCGATCGCCAATCCCAAGTTTTATTATTGATATCGTACAATTTTTGAGGCTTTTTGCCGCTTAACAGTACCAAAGCCGTGACGGCTAAAGCGTACAAATCGCTAGCAGCAGAAACTTTCCCCAGCCGGATTTGTTCGGCAGGCGAATAACCCTGTTTGCCGATCGCCGTATCCGATTGTCCGTTAAACTGAAGTACGGCATTGGCTGCGATTTGTTTTACAGAACCGAAATCAATTAAAAAGGGTAGTTTGTCAGCATCATGCTGAATAATATTATCCGGGGAAATATCGCGGTGAATTAAATTTTTTGAGTGGATGTATTCTAAAACTGGTAAAAGCTGAAATAGCAGTTGAGTAACTTCGGCTTCGGTAAAATTTTTACCTTCCTGCTGGCGCGATATCAATATTTCTTCGTAGGTTTGACCCTTGATATAATCTTGCACTAAAAATAAAGATGGATTCCCCCCCAAATCCGTTCGCAGGAGTTCTCGAAACCTTGGAATTTGCGGGTGTTGGAGGTGGTAAAGCATACTCGCTTCGCGATCGAACAATTCGGCAGCTTTGGGGCTGTGAACTACCGGAGAAAACTCTTTGAGTACGCAAGATTCGTTGTAGCGGTTGATGTCTTCGGCGAGGTAAGTGCGCCCGAAGCCACCGCGGCCTAATTCGCGGAGAATGCGGTAGCGTTTTTCGAGAGTCGAACCGGGGGCGAGGAGGGAGGAGTTAGACATAAACCACGGCAAATTGTTCGAGTTGGGGAGCGCAGTATAGCTTATTGTAGCTAAGTTTGTTTAGAAGGGAGTCAGAGGGGTTAATGCGAAACACTGTTTAGCCACTCACAAAACTCATCGGGTGTCATTGCAGGGCGATCGCCAGATTTAGCCAAAGCTTCCTCCAAGACTTCATTCATTGTTCGATGGTAATTTGGGTGTTCTTTTTCGATTGCTCCCAGCACAGCGTTTTTCAGACGAACTGATTCTATGCGCTTGCGAGATTTGCTGAATTTCATGAGGGTTAACTGTGAAAGCTTCTAACTGCTTTCTATTTTCAAATTTAGGTAAAATTCGATACCGCTACGCGAAAACCCCTGTCACACCACATACCGTCCGCCGAGTAAAATTTACGATCGGCACTGCGGCAAAAGAACGCATGGAGGTTCCAGGAGCCGCCACGGTGCACACGGTTATTAAATGTAAATTTTGTGCCAGTTTCCCGGGAACTTCCGTCAGTTGGTGCGCCGTTATAGTTTTCGCACCACCTATCGCTGCACCATTCTTCAACATTGCCGTGCATATCGTACAGTCCAAAGGCATTCGGGGGATAACTCCCGACATCGATTGTTTGTGTGCTGGAAAGTCCTTTGGGGCCGAATGCGTAGGGGTAGTCGTAACGTGCGTGATAGTTGACTAAATCCGGGGTAATGGTTTCCCCAAAATGAAACGGGGTTGTTGTGCCCGCACGACAACCGTATTCCCATTCTGCTTCACTTAGGAGGCGATATTTTTTCCCGGTTGTTTGCGAGAGTTTGCCACAGAATTCGACGGCATCATCCCACGATACATTTTCTACAGGACGTTTTTCACCTTTGAACCGCGATGGGTTGTTTCCCATCACTGCTTGCCACTGTGCTTGGGTGATGGGATATTTGCCTGCGTAAAAAGGGGGTACTGTTACTTGATGCTGCGGACTTTCGTACTCCTCTCGTCTTTTTTTTGTTGGTGGCGAACCCATTATAAAAGTTCCACCGGGAATATAAACCATTTCCAGCACAACTAGGTTCCCTAAGTCTTCGGGGAAAAAGTGAGCATAATCACGGTGGCGACTGCTTTCTTTTCCTTTAGCATCAACTGTTATTACATCAAAGTCAAAAATAGGCAAATAGTTTTGTAACTGCCCTTTGAGATTTGGTTCATCTCTATCCTTCAGCAGGGCAAAGGCTGCAAATTTCACCGCGATTGATTCATCTTGCAGTGCCCCAATTATTAAATCTAAACCTGGATCTCCATATTTTAGCGCTTCAGACAGTGCAGCAATTTTAGCCTCAACAATGGGAGAAGCTAACCGAATTTTAACCCCGGGAATCCCGCCTAAAACGGCCGCAGCCAATGGCAGTTGAGATTCACCGCCAAGGACAGCATCGTATTCTCTGGGTTGATTTGGATTTTCTGTCATGATCGGGACTTACGTAAGTGTCACACTTCTATCGAGTTGTAGGGTGCGTCAGACGCAGTTCTAGGGTGATTATTCAGGAACTCGAATTCTGACGCACCCTACTAATTAGGCCAGTTGCATAAATCTTGTATTACAAATCTCGATGTGTAAATCCCTTAGCATCTTTCCCTACATAACTAGCCGCAATATGGCCATCTCCAACAACTCGATACTTATAGGTAATCAACCCCTCTAAACCGACAGGCCCGCGAGGCGGCATTTGCTGCGTGCTAATCCCCACTTCTGCACCGAAGCCGTAGCGGAAACCGTCGGCAAATCGAGTCGAGCAATTGTGATAAACTCCGGCCGCATCGACTCCATTTAAAAAAGTTTCGGCGGCTTCGCTGTCTTCGGTAACAATTACATCTGTATGTCTGGAACCGTATGTATTGATATGGTTAATTGCCTCTTCCACAGAATCTACTATTTGGATTGACAAAATCAAATCGCTGTATTCTGTAGACCAATCTGTTTCTGTCGCTTCGGCAATATTTTCGAGGATGGCGCGAGTTTTTTCGTCTCCCCGCAATTCGACTTTTTTCTGCTGCAAAGCTGCGGCAACAGCGGGCAGGAATTTGGGGGCGAGCGCACTGTGAACTAACAAGGTTTCAATGGCATTGCAGGCGGCTGGATACTGAGTTTTTGCATCGACAGAAATCTCTACTGCTTTCTGAATATCCGCCGCTTTGTCTGCGTACAAATGACAAATTCCGTCGGCGTGTCCTAAAACGGGAATCCGCGTGTTTTCCTGCACGAACCGCACGAAGGAATTAGAACCTCTGGGAATAATCAAATCTACATATTCATCCATTTTGAGGAGTTCGATTGTTTCTTCCCGCGTTGTCAGCAACTGCACGACTTGGGGATTGACTGCGGTTTCTGCTAAGGCTTGATGTATCACTTTTGTCAAAATTTCGCAGGAACGGACTGCTTCTTTGCCGCCTTTGAGAATGACGCCGTTTCCCGATTTAATTGCCAAGGATACTATCTGAATTAAAGCTTCTGGGCGCGCTTCAAAAATAATGCCTAAAACGCCCAAAGGACAGGTGATGCGCTTCAGAATTAATCCTGTATCCAATTCACGGTGAATTTGCACGGAACCTACGGGATCTGGTAGTTTCGCAACGTCGCGCACGCCCGCGATCGCACTTTTCAACTTGCTCTCATCCAACTTGAGGCGATCGTACAGCGGTTTCGCTATTCCATCCACCTCAGCCGCCTTGCAGTCAGCAGCATTCGCCGCCACAATATCCGGCGCTGCAGTTTCTAAAGCTTTAGCCATAGCCTCAATAGCTTGATTTTTGGCATCAGCGGACAAAACGGCCAATTTTCTAGCAGATACGCGCGTTTTTTGGGCAATTTCAATAATAGACATGGCAGTAACTTTCAAATAGTTTTGATTGTTGGATTTTGAATTTTGAGTTTTGAATTGAATCCGCACAAATAAATTTCGGGGCGGTTTTCAGTCTTAACAATTTTAGAGGAAATTCTATATTTTTGTTGACACCCCTTACAGCAATCCGCATTAACAGGTTACAACAGTGAAGTATAGATAAAATCCCACGGTCATTTCCATTTGTCAATAACCTTTGGAGATTATTATGTCATCTCACGCCCCTTTACGCAAGGCAGGGCGAGCCGCCAAAGCCGGCGTTAAACTGATACAGAAAACTGGCGGAAATCTCGTTTTAGCTTCCGACGTCACCATCAGCCTGCTGTTTGGTATGGTGTTAGCGCTATCATTTGCCTCAGTTTTGATTCTCAACAGTCCCGATCCAGTCGCCGGATTGGCGATCGCACTTCCCATAACTCTGATTTTTAACATCGCTGCTTTTTTCCTATCGCCTTACTTGATGGACTTAAGCCAAAATTGGCTATACCATACTCGCTGGGTTTCCCTAGCAGAAATTGAAAGCCTAAGTCCCGAAACAGCGAAAGTTATTCAGAAGGTTTGCAAGCAGAAAAAACTCCAGCCGCCGCGTTTAGGAATTATCGACGACCAAAACCCTACTGCTTTTACTTACGGTTCATTTCCCAACAGCGCTCGCTTAGTTGTCAGTCAAGGTCTTTTTACCTATTTAGACGACGAGGAAATTGCCACTGTTTACGCCCACGAACTCGGTCACATCGTCCACTGGGACTTTGCAGTAATGACTTTAGCTTCGACTTTGGTGCAGATTACTTATTTAATTTACACTACAGCTCAAAGGATGGGTCGAAGTGGTGGCAACAAAGCTAAAGATGCTGCCGGTACTGTAGCTGCTGTGGCTTATTTTTTTTACATCGCAGGGACTTATTTATTACTGTATTTGTCGCGGACGCGAGAATATTTTGCCGACCATTTTGCAGCCGAAACAACCGGAAATCCCAATGCTTTGTCTCGCGCTTTGGTAAAAATTGCTTACGGTATTTTGGAAGAAGGACAAAGAGCCACCGAACCCAGCCGCTTATTAGAAGGAACTCGCGCTTTAGGCATTTACGATGCCAAAGCTGCCACATCTACCGGCACTGCTTACAGGATTACTTCGGAACCGGAAAAGATTGGGCGAGTGTTTTTGTGGGATATGTTTAATCCCTGGGGTTGGTGGATGGAGTTGAACTCTACTCACCCGCTGACTGGTAAACGAGTTCGCGCTTTGAGCACTTATGCCGAACAATTAGGCTTGGATGTTGAGTTTGACATGGGCCGGATTGTCGGCGAAGGCAACGATTTGAGCAAGCGGAAATTGTACGGAAATTTTGTGTTCGATTTGCTGCTCTACAGTGCAGAAACTCTGGGCTTAGCGGTGGGTTTTGCGATCGGCATTTCGCTGTATGCTGTAAACCCGATGATGATGGTTGCTTGTCCTTTAATCGCTTTGGGTGCAGGAATTTTGCTCAAGACTTTGGTGATGTTCCCGAATTACGAACAAGCAGAACACTTGGATGTTTTAACCTTAATGTCTGATCCTTATGCAAGTCCTTTGCGGGGTCAACCGGCGCAACTGCAAGGCGAATTAATTGGTCGCGGCGATGCGGGTTATACCTTCGGTTCTGATTTGAAACTGCAAGACAGAACGGGAATGATTTATCTGCGCTATGCTTCTCGTTTTGGGCCAATTGGTAATTTTTTGTTTGGCATGAAACGGGTTGAAAGTTTGATTGGAATGGATGTTAGCGCTTTGGGTTGGTTCCGGCGGGGTGTTGCACCTTGGATGGATTTGATTCAGCTTGAAAGCGATAGCGGTACGACGGTTAAGAGTTATCACCGCTTCTGGTCTGTTGTGATGGGTATAGGGGCGCTCGCGATCGGTATTGCCTCGCTATTTATATCATTGCCGGCTTGAAAGTTGACAGGTGAAACGTTTTAAGTTAAATATAATTAAGCTCTAAAATGGGAGCTTCTTTTTTTTTGTTACATAGGGTACTATAGAATTTAATACCGCTCTAAACTATCTTTTTTTTATCAAAATAGTGAGTTGACAAACCGCTTTCGACGTGTTAGCGAAGCGGCGGGATAGCGCTCTTATCACAAAGAAAAGAAGAAGTAAAGAAGGAGATAGGTAATCTTATGGTGGGAAGGGAGTAATTCAGTTATGAGCAAACATGACAATCAAAATTGCTACAATTAGTTTGTTGTTGATAGTATTAAGTTTAGCAGTCAGCAACCCCAGCAAAAAACTCAGGGGTAACTTAACAAAGTTGACCGCCCAGACGGAAAACAGGGAGAAAAAAAACGCCGTGCAAGATATTCTTGATGACAGTGCGAAATTAGAAAAAGTCGCTGGCAATTTTCAATTTATAGAAGGCCCGCTTTGGCATCCAGACGGCTTTTTGCTGTTCAGCGATATTCCCGCCAATATTATCTATAAATTAGCCTCAAATCAGCAAGTTGAGGTATTTCGCACCCCTTCGGGAAAAGCCAACGGGAATACTTTAGACAAAGAAAACCGCTTACTTACTGCCGAACACGAAAATCGCCGCGTATCCCGCACTGAAAAAGATGGCAAAGTTATCACATTGGCGGATAGATACGAGGGAAAAAGGCTCAACAGCCCGAACGATTTGGTTGTTAAATCCGACGGCAGCATTTATTTTACCGATCCGTCCTACGGTGTTACTAAAGATCAGGAACAATTGGGTTTTTACGGTGTTTACCGGCTGGCATCCGACGGGAAATTAACTCTACTGGTTAAGGATTTGGTGCTGCCGAATGGCATTGCCTTTTCACCAGACGAGCAAAAACTTTATGTCAACAATTCGGAAGCGGGATACATTGCCGTTTTCGATGTAAAATCGGACGGAACTGTTACGAATGAGCGGCTTTTTGCAGATTTAAAAGATGCCAGTCAAAGCGGAGTTCCCGACGGTTTAAAAGTTGATTTAGAGGGGAATGTTTACAGCACCGGGCCGGGGGGAGTGTGGATTTTATCGCCGGATGGCAAGCTTTTGGGGAGGATTTCTGTGCCTGAGACGGCGACTAATGTGGCTTGGGGAGAAAGCGATCGCAAAACGCTTTATATTACGGCAAATACAAGTCTGTATCGGATTCGCCTTCAAATTGCGGGTGTGCGGCCTGGAAAATGATCTAAAATCGGGCGAAATTGAAAGTAAAGCGGTTTTTATTAGGGGTAATTGACGGGGCATGATATAATCGTAGGTTTGAGAATCAGTCATTCCCCATTCTTTAATCTCGAATCTCAAATCTCTAATGGTATTAATAGCTCGGTTGCACAAATTTCTAACTGCTACAGTCGATCGCAAATCCCGATCGCACACAATATTTTGGTTGACTTTGAGCTTGACATTTGCTGCACTTTATGCTTTTTTAGGACTCAAGCAAGCCTTCAGGGCCGAGTATATGGTGCAAGACGATGCGAGGCAGCACGTTTTCTGGATGATGCGGTTTGTCGATCCTGAATTATTCCCCAACGATTTCATTGCTAATTACTTTCAATCAGTCGCCCCCGCAGGATACAGCACGCTCTACAAATTAGCCGCAACACTTGGCATTCATCCGCTATTTTTTCACAAAATATTGCCGCTATTTCTCGCGTTAATCTCGACTTATTACTGTTTTGGTCTTTGCCTAGAAATGCTGCCAGTGCCGATGACTGGATTTATTGCATCTTTGCTGTTAAATCAGCATATGTGGATGACAGACGATTTGGCTTCTACAACGCCAAGAGCTTTTATCTATCCGATATTTCTTGCTTTTTTATATTATTTGTCGCGCAGTTCCTTGCTGCCTTGTTTGGGGGCGATCGCACTTATCGGACTATTCTATCCTCCTTACGCCTTGGTTGCTGCCGGAATTTTAGTTTTGCGCCTGCTATGCTGGAAAAACGGCGGTTTGCGCTTGTCGGGCGATCGAACTAATTACCTATTTTGCAGTACAGGTTTGGGATTAATCTTTTTAGTAATGCTGCCCTATGCCTTAGATAACTCTGAATTTGGCCCAACTTATACCGCAGCAGAAGCGAAGCAAATGGCCGAATTTGTTCCCAGCGGCAGAAATGCTTTTTTTCGTCCAAATCCTAAAGATTATTGGTTGACAGGGCGGGGCAGCGGGATGTTTCCCAAGTCGCTGTTTACGCCTGTAACTCACTGTGTCGGGCTGTTATTTCCGCTGCTGCTGTTTTTGCGATCGGCTTTTCCCTTAGCAAATCAGATTCAAAGCAAAATCTGGCTTTTGCTTCAGCTATTTTTAGCATCCTCGGCGATGTTTTTTGCAGCTCACGCTACCATTTTTAAGCTGTATCAACCTGGTCGCTATACTGCCTACAGCTTGCGATTTATTGTTGTGTTGATAACTGCGATCGCCCTAACTTTAATTATCGATGGAGTCGGTTATTGGGCATCAACAACCGCAACAACATTTGATATAAAAAATTTAGTGGCACTAATTACGACAGCGATTATCGCTATCGCCGTTGTGTTTTATCCCTGCTTGGTCGAAAAATTTCCCACAGTCGGCTATGTAGAAGGTAAAATGTCGGGTTTGTACAAATTTTTTGAGCAACAACCTAAAGATATTTTGATTGCTTCAATCGCGGCAGAGACTGACCATTTGCCAACATTTAGTCAGCGTTCAGTTTTGGTGGCAAAGGAATATGCAGTGCCGTATCAGAAAGGCTACTACAGCAAATATCGGCAGCGACTTAACGATTTAATTCGCGCTCAATACACTCCCGATCGAGCTGTATTGCAAAATTTTATTAATCAATATGGAATTGATTTTTGGATGCTCGATCGTCATGCTTTGAGTCTTCAGTATGTAAAGGATGATGGCTGGCTAAATCAATTTGATTCTACACCGGAGGCGATGCTTTCTCTCCAACAAGGAAAAATTTCAGCCTTAGCTTCAGCAATCACAAGTTGTACTGTTTTTCAAAATGAAGTTGTAGTGGTTTTGGATGCGTCTTGTATTGTGAAATAGGCTGGGAATTAAGGCGAGGCAGAGCCAAATCATCTGCGTTCCTAGGCAGAGCATGGGAACTCTAAAAAAAGTCAATTAGGGGATTGGGAAGAAAAAATATCCCTGATGAGTTAAAACGCTACAGCGATCGGAGTTTTGAGGACAAGTATAAACCTTACACTGGGATAAACCCTCATTGACACTAACGGCACATATGCAAAAAGATTGTTTAGCCTATATCCATCCAACACAAACCAGAAGTATCTCTGTAAGAGAGGCTGCTAGACTTCAAAGTTTCCCAGATCATTTTGTATTTGATGCACCTATGACGAGAATGTTTGAGCTAGTTGGGAATTCTGTACCACCTCTTTTAGCTGAAGCGATCGCCAGACCAATTGTAAAACAAGTACAAGCCTACTACGAGGCTCAGTCCGAAAGGGTTAACCTAACTTCTGGTTGACCTGTAGTGCATTTTACAACTAAAATTGGTCAAGGTTGCATATATCTATAGCAATCCTATATGAATTGTGAAAAGGCATCAAATCTTTTCAAGTTAGGAAAATTGAAAAGATTATATTTAGCA
>NZ_JAUBRO010000028.1:0-99566 GCF_036701945.1 Microcoleus sp. MON1_C1
GTGAGGGTTCTCACCCAGTTCGACCGCTGCCAGGGGGTTTGAAAACTCTCGCGATCAAGCGTGAGGGGTAAGTTCCGATTAAGGAGCGTCAAGGTAGCTTGCAACTATCCATGCGGGATACCAAAGATGCGACGGGACGACCGAAGCCAGCCAGTACCGTGCTGCGCCGCCACCACAGCGTAGGTAAGTGACCCGCAAGAGCGCTCAGGTTGAAGGTAACGCGCTTGTACTCTATCCATTCGCCGTCCACAAAGTGTCCGGTAATTTCCCCAAAGCGTTGGCCCGCATCGTCTACGTCTGGATTAGTAGCAATGGTACTTTTCCAAATACGCTTTTGAACGCTGAAGCCGAAGTGACCGCCAGAAGATGCCAACCATAGTTTGTCTAAAGCGTGGAGGTCGGAACAGGGAATTTGCTCGCTTTCTCCTGGCTCGAAGGAATCAGCAAATTCTCCTGGTCC
This sequence comes from Microcoleus sp. MON1_C1, assembly GCF_036701945.1. NCBI lineage: Bacteria > Bacillati > Cyanobacteriota > Cyanophyceae > Oscillatoriales > Microcoleaceae > Microcoleus > Microcoleus sp. MON1_C1. The sequence continues at coordinate 461 of NZ_JAUBRO010000028.1, forward strand.
AACGTTTTTGAGCATGAGTTTGGCTGTTTCTTCATCCGCTTGTTGCCACTGCCTAGCGCCTAAGAAATCTCGCAGTTGGGCATAATTTTTGTAGAGCGCTTCTACAGTAAGGGAACCAACTTGACCATCAGCTACAAGATTTTGGTCTTTTTGAAAAGCTTTTACGGCGGTTTCAGTTTTAGGGCCGAATTGACCATCTGGGTTGCCGGGATGCCAATCGGGGCGCTTCGATTGTTTAGATAAATCAATCAACCGCACTTGCAATTCCCGCACATCTTGTCGCGCTGCTGCCAACCCATCGCCTGATTTAAGAATGCTTTTCCATCCCAACATACTCTGAACCTCGTGATTTCCTTTGTACCTGAACCCATTCTGAGCAATCCTATGGGCGCATGACCAGTCGCATCTTTGAGTGTCACTCATTTGAGGGACAAGAAATGTGGGGTCGATTCTTCTCAAGACGATAAAGGGTCTTTTAGGACAGCAAAACTTTTCTGTTAGTTAGCTGTCTCCTACTTCCAAATATACTACTAGGCGACAAAAATTGTCTGACCGTTGGTAAAACTTGTAAAGTCATAGGTTGTGCTACCCGCTATTAGTTTTTCAAACTCGGAAGTTTTCATAGTGCCATTACTACTTCTAAAACCCACCGTTGTCCCCAATATTTCAACGGTATAGCTGCCTGATGTTAATTCCAGCGAGTCTCGATCCTTCCCGCCATAGAAAGTAGCAGAACCAGAACCCCTGATATAATCTGTACCTTTTCCTAAAAATATGTTGCCCAAGCTAGAAAAGCCGCTATCAGTAATGATGGAGTCCGCGCCATTACCAGTATTAATGGTACCGCTGTTGGCGATGGTCGCGCCAAAGCGAAAATCAGTCCTAATGCCAAGAATTATATCATCACCGTCGCCAGTATTGATGGTGCCGGTATTGAAGATGGCGCTGCTGTAAGTGCTAGTGCCAGTGATTATATCGTTGCCATCCCCGGTATTGATGGTGGAGGAATTGGCAATGGCGTCGCCCTGAGTTGAAATGCCAGTGATTGTGTCGTTACCCTCGCCGGTGTTGAGAAAAGAGGAATATAAAACTGTGCCAGAATACCCACCAGTGCCAGTGATTGCGTCATCCCCTTCCCCAGTATCAATGATGGAACCATTGATGGAACCAAAACGTAAGCCCATGTATTCGCCAGTACCCGCGATCGTGTCATTACCGTAGCCAGTCTTTATGATGATCGGGCTTTGCAAGTTGGGGTTGTTTGAGTTATGCTCGATTCCTACGCTCAAAAAACCCTGGGCAATGCCCGTGATTATGTCATCACCACCACCCGTATCAATGGTGCCTCCTTCGTTGAAAATGCCATTACTCTCACGATCGCTCGACCTGTATTTTCCTTGTCTGTAACGGAGGCCAAGGATTAAGTCGTTTCCCTCACCCGTATTGAGCGTGCCCGTGTTGTGGATGCCACTGACCCTGTACTCGTAAGTATCAGGAATTAAGTTGCCGTAGTCTGCCGCAGCAACGATTAAGTCGTTACTATCAGCAGTATTTACGGTGGCACTGTTGTAGAAACCGCTGATCCTTGTCGGAGTGCTGTTGATACTGTTCTCCCTGCTACCGAGGGTTAAGTTCTCGCCCGCAAGAGTATTAGCGAAGCCGTTATTAAGTATTCCTTCCTCGCCAGACACGCCGATCGAATTACCCTGCTCGGTAAAGGTTATACCTGAAAGTTCGATTGGCATAAGAAGACCTCGGAATTAGAATTAAAGCGAAACAGTATTATATGTAACCCTTATAGGGGTATCACGCTTTATAATATTTCATTCTGTATAATTTTATTTCTCAAGATAGCCCAAGCTATTTGATGAAAAAGCTTACTCGTAAAACTTTTTATATCGCCAATAATTAATTACTGACGACTATGATTATAACAGTGAATGGTTTTAACAGAGAAATAAAAATTGGTTGTATATTCAACTTCAAACAATAGTTTTAAAGCTGAAGTTAGGGTTATTTGGACAAGATAGATTGACAGGGTTGTTGCAGATTACAGAAACGGTTTCTCGATCGAAAACAACCATTGGGAGGATTTTCATATAAATTTAACCTTGCTCCGTTTGCTGTTTATTTCTTGTAAATTAGCGGTAAAAAAAAACGTTATAAAAATGCAACGACTGTGCCTATTACTGTCAAGTAGTATTCGCCAATTTAAATCTTGTCCCCTGAGAAAAACTGATTTCACAAATGATCACTTTACTACCTCTAAAGCGAGCTGAAATCTTCAGAACCGATGAGATTGGGAGCAACACGTATCAAAGAAGCTAAAACTTCACCGCTGCTGGCTACTGTAATTAAGGTGCCGTCAGTTCCTGGCGAAATTGATAGCTGTCGGAAGGTCAAGCCATTGATTAATTGCACGGTATCTTGAGACTTGGCGAAATCAGCGATCGTATCAACTCCCAATCCGGCACCTAAAACAAATACATCATTGCCCGCGCCGCCGACTTGAATATCCTTTGCCAAACCGCCGTTTAGGGTATCAAAACCTTTGGCGACATTGAGGATATCGCTGCCGTCGCCCCCGACAAGGATATCGTGGCCCTAACCGCCTTGGCGGTTGCTGTACTATCGCCTTGGCATTGTAAATCTTAGCCCGTTAGCAATCTGGCGAATGTGTTCCTTATCGGCAGACAACATGAGGTGATTGTAGTTTGTCCCATTCAGGCGAATCGGTGTGGGATAGCGGACAATCAGCGTTGCCATTCTTTCCAGTGTCCGATCTTGGTCAGAGGAAGGCAAAATTAAACAGGCTGGGCGACCCTGGATTTGTAACCTCTGCACCTGGGGACGAGTACCATAGGGATTTAGTCTATGATTCAGTGCATCCTTACAAACATTCTGAATCGTTGACGGTGACGACAACCCGGTTATCTGGAAGAATCCATCAGCACCGCTGAAGCGTTCTTGATAGCCCTTGGTAGGTTGCCAATTGCTGGGGTAGTTCAAGCTAACGCCATACGTCGAATTCTTGTATTGCTTTGTACTGGAAGCAGGTCTACGTGAAACTTGATTGTGACCAACTGATGGGGAAAGCTGACTACTACTGCTATCTGGGGAGAGTATTCCCGTTAGTGGCACGAAGGTTAAAACTCCTAGACTACACAAGAGTGAATATCGATAAACAATGTTTTTCATGGATTTTCTTGAAATACTCTACAAGGCTTACGCAAGCAGCCAGAAATCGCCCTTTTTTTAAGGACTGTTTAGTTATTCAACAATCTCTGTGAGGAACAATCCCAAACTGTTTTACTGATACCTTCCATTCGCATTTACCTAAATCCGGTTTTTATAGCATTTCTCAGATAAATGAGGTATGTAATAAGGCTTAAAAATCTCGATATTCAGGTAATCTCGTGTACCTCATCTTTTTAAGAAAGGCTATTGGAACGGTAGCCTTAGAAATTCGGTTTGCTAAACACCTACCCGATTCGAGCTGCGGTACTGCCAAATATAAACTGAAAAACTGCCTCCTGTAACCCAAGAGGCAGTAAAAACGAGTGCGGGCAAATGCTTGAAGTTAGGCAGCGAAAGCAGTCAGCACCAAGAACGTCACCAACAAGACAGCACCGGCACCTTGAAGGGCGTAGCGACGCTGCTGGTCGGGTGAAGGGTACTCGGCGTAAGAAATTTTGGGTACGACGGCGTAGTTGTTGAGGGTTCCGTTTTCGTCGGTGGTGTACATCGCTTGTTCTTCCTTTGCTTTCTTATGTAAATCAATGTAACAAAGTGTTAAGTGATGTAACAGTGACTTGACACAAGCTCATGAGTGATGTTTGTCACCGACGATCGACAAGTGTGAAGATTGCAGGAGTCACTTGCCAAATGGCTGTCCCCACCACTGCCAGCATTCTTTGTTAAATGGCGACTTCCATTTATAGATAAGCTCTGACTCCAGTTGTAGTCGCTGTTTTCGATTAACTGGCGCTCCGTACCAAAACGCAATAGCCACAGCCACATCCAGGGAATAACGGCGGTGCAGTTCGATGTAGTTGGCAACGTAGCTATGGCAATCATGGCTCATCCACCGTTGTTTGGGAGTGCGGTGTGTTTCTCCCACATACAGCAGCAAGGGAAGCAGGGTGGATTAATTGTCGAAAAAATAAACTAAGCCGATCGGGCAATTTGATGATGCTACGTGAAAGATTTAACTGGTTTGTCTGGACACTGAAAACCGAAAAGCAACTCACAAAGCTTTTCGACCTGGGTGGCCATCAATCTTAAAGCTTGTGGAAGAGTATTTGTACCATTCATCCGAGCGAGCGATACTAAAAATTGTCTAACCGTTGCCCAATTAGCAGGTGAGTTGCCACCGCGATGAATACAGTTATCCTCATTTAAGGTCACCTCTTTAACCCAATGCAGTCGATTCTCAATTAGCCAGTGTCCCCGAATTGCATCGGCAAATTGATGAGCCGACCAATCCAAACTACTTAAATAATAATGTGTTTCATGGAAATCAATCAATCGACGACGACTTTTTTTCCCTTACCATCTGCTGCCAGTTCTCTCGATCGCAATTATGTGTTTGGCGCCTGCCCACAGGGGTAATAATTGAGGAGCGATGGCATAAATTGTGGTGATTCGAGTTGTTGTGCGTCCATGTAGGTGTTCGTGGGTTTGATTTTTGTCGCTCTCACTCTGAGATTTGACTACTTTTTGAGCGACTTTAAACCGATTTGATTGATTCTTTTTGGGTAGTGAAGCATAGTAATGGTAAGCTGGTAAGCGAGGATATTCAACCATTGCATTGGTGCAATTTGGTAGTTTGTGCATCATTACAATGCCTCTCTTCGCTCTTGACCATTACTATTCACCACTACCAAAAAAATTAGATGTATCCTCCCGAACTTTCATATCTGCCATGTAAGGTATGCAGCCACTTCCCCGAAGATGATTTTTCAAAAGTAGAGATATGTTCCCCATAATAATGACATGAGGTTTGCTTTTTCCTGCTTTTGTATAGATTTTCCCGTGCCTGTACTCGTGTTTGATCGGACTGACTTTCTCGGCTGCTAAATAATCTTCAGGAGAGACGTAGGTGTCGCTTTTACTTGCAACCATATAATTTTGAGGTTGGTGAGGCACAATTATAGCCGTAGCTTGCGGGGCGGGACGCCATCGCCCTTTTTCACCTTTCCCCCAAACTTTTAACGACGGCGCGGGGCCGGAAGCCTCGCGCTATTGCCATTTTGCGGTTGCTGTTTTTCTTGCAGCTTCATCGTCAAACTAACCCGCTTTAACTTCTCATTCACCTCCAAAACCCGCACTTTCACAACTTGTCCGACCTTAACAATCTGTTTGGGGTCATCTACAAAGCGATCGGCTAATTGAGAAACGTGAACCAAACCATCTTGGTGCACCCCCACATCAACAAAAGCTCCAAAGTTAGCTACATTCGTGATTATTCCTTCTAATTCCATGCCAACTTGCAAATCGGATATTTCTTTGATTCCTGCTTGGAAAGTGGCATATTTAAACTCGGCTCGCGGGTCTCTTCCCGGTTTTTCTAGTTCGGAAATAATGTCTCGGAGTGTTGGTTCTCCTACTTTTTCTGTGACATATTTCTTGATGTTTACAGTCTTGATTTTTTCCGAAATTTGTGTTATTTCAGTCAGCGGCAAGTCTAAATCCTTGGCGATCGCCTGCACTACAGGATAACTTTCGGGATGAACTGCTGTATTGTCCAGGGGGTTTTCGCCGCCGCGAATGCGGAGAAACCCGGCTGCTTGTTCAAAAGCTTTTGGCCCGAGTTTGGGAACTTTCAGGAGTTGGCGGCGATTTTTAAATGCGCCGTTTTCGTTGCGGTAATTGACGATATTTTTGGCAACTGTTGCCGTCATTCCCGATACAAATGTCAGCAGTTCTTTGGAGGCTGTGTTTAAGTCAACTCCGACATAATTAACGCAGCTTTCGACTGTTTCGTCGAGTTTCTTTTTGAGCAATTTTTGGTCAACATCGTGCTGGTATTGACCGACTCCTATTGATTTCGGGTCGATTTTCACGAGTTCGGCGAGGGGGTCTTGCAAGCGCCGTCCGATGCTGACTGCGCCGCGGACGGTGATGTCGAGGTCTGGAAATTCGGCGATCGCCACTTCGCTTGCTGAATAAATCGATGCACCGGATTCATTCACCATGACTTTAATTGGTTTCCTTTCCATTTCTGCCAAAACTTCCGAAACAAATTCGTCTGTTTCCCGGGAAGCTGTACCGTTGCCGATCGCGATTAATTCAATTTTATATTTTTCAATTAAATGCTTGACAATTTTACCAGCTTGCTGGCGCTGACCTGCCGCTTGGTGGGGGAAAATTGCTTGATATTCTAAAAATTGCCCGGTTTCGTCAAGGGCGGAAACTTTGCACCCCGTGCGAAATCCCGGATCGATCGCCAATGTGGGTTTCATTCCCGCCGGCGCCGACAGCAGCAACTCGCGGAGGTTGGTTTCAAAAGTAGCGATCGACTCGATATCAGCGATGGCTTTGTTGTGCGATCGCACTTCTGTAATTAACGAAGTCTTCATCAGTCTGTTGAAGGCATCCTTCAAAGTCGATCGATAAAACTCTTTAACTTCCGGTATCCTAGTTCTAATTTCCTGAGCTTCCAAATAAGCCATCACTGCGGATTCATCAAACGCCAGTTCCAAATCTAAGACTCCTTCCGTTTCCCCGCGAAACAGCGCTAACATATTGTGCGACTGAACGCTTCTCGCTGCAACTTGATAATTGCGGTACATTTCAAATTTAGTGCTTCCTTCCGGAAAATCATCTTTAATTTTCGAGACAAAAACTCCTGTTTTCATCAAAAATTCTCGCAAATAAGCGCGCAATTCTGCTTTTTCCGAAACCGCCTCCGCCAAAATATCCGCAGCACCTTTGAGAGCTTCTTCTGCTGTTTTCACTCCCTTTTCTTCCGAAATGTATTTAGCGGATTCCGCCTCAAAATCTGCTGGTTTAGCCGTCGGTAAGTTCAGACATTTGATAAAATTCGCCAGCGGTTCCAAACCTTTTTCCCTAGCAATTGTCGCTCGCGTCCGCCGCTTGGGTTTGTAAGGCAGATAAAGGTCTTCTAGTTCGTTTTTTTGCAAACACGATTCGATTTTTGCTTGCAGTTCTTCAGTGAGTTTCCCCTGAGAGCTAATCGTATCTAAAATCGACTTTTTGCGCTCTTCAATTTCCGTCAGATAGGTGAAGCGATCGGAGATGTCGCGCAACTGAATTTCATTCAACAAATCCGTGCGTTCTTTGCGGTAGCGGGCAATAAACGGAATAGTTGCTCCCTCGGCGAAAAGTTCCAGAGCATTATTGACTTGAGACAGATTAATGGAAAGTTCTTGAGCAATCAGTTGAGGAATGTCGATCATAGTGCAGAATTTCGGATCAGTCGATTTGAGATTTAAGAGGTGAGATTGACTTCACAAAAGAGAGGAAGAAAAGTTGGCAATCAACGTTTTACAGGGTGTTGGCGCTCGTCCTGCAAGTATTAAAAAAATGATGTTAGCATAAATGCAGTCATTTCTCAATATTATATGTTGCTTTTTAAATATCCTGTGCCGCAAACAGAGCCGCTGCGATCGCCCAGATAAACGCTGCCGACGATGTACGATTTACCCAGCGAAGACCCGGAGGAACCTGGTTTGCGGGACGAATTTCACGATTTGCAGCCGCAGTTGTTGAGCCTGACGTTTCGGCCTCGGAATTATCCAGCTTCTGAGATATTTAGCGGCACCGACATGAACCTTTATTAGGACGTGCATCACACTCTGTGGCACCAGCGGCCGGATTGGTTTGGAGTTGTGGGAGTTCCCCGACTTGACGATCGCTCCGAACAGCGGATGAGTTACGTTACTTGGCAGGAAGGGGTGAATCCTTTGGTAATTGTAGAACTGCTTTCGCGGGGAACGGAAAAAGAAGATTTAGGCGACAATACCGATGAAGAAAAGTTGCCACCTCAGTCGGGAAACGCTGCGGGTAACGAGCCAGTTTTGGAGGCGGAGACGAAGGAGGAACCGCCGATAAAATGGGATGTTTACCAGCCAAATTTGTGGGTTTCTGTTTATGCTGTTTTCAGCCGCTATACTAACAAATTGCGAGTGTTTGAATTGAACGGCGGACATTATCAAGAATTAGAATTGCCCTAGTCGCGAGTGTGGATGGGTGACCTAATTTTGGGCTTGGGTTTGTGGCAGAGTTTCAGGAAATCGATCGACTGTGGCTGCGCTGGTATGATGTTGATGGCAATTGGATTCTGACTGAAGCGAAACAGCAACGGCAGCGGGCCGAGTCAGCGGAAGCTCAATTGCAGCCTTTAATTCGGCGGCTGCGGGAATCTGGCATCGACCCCGATCGATTTTTAAACGGTTAGAGAAAACTGAAGTCCTGACTAAAAACGGGTTCGCAGTCAGGACTTTAGTTTTTTTTTACTTCAACATAAGACTCAAGGCCTCACTATACACAGGCTTTAACCTTTGATCGAAACTTGATTGGTTGCGGCTTGTTTGTTTGTTGCGGGTACTCTTTGCGGTCAATTCATCCGTCTCGACAGAGTGATGCAAATAAGCTTTACCGACAGAACCGAAAAGTTGCAGTTTGTCAGAAATGACCCATCGCATGGCATCGATAGCTTTTTCCATTATTTCCAACAAATCCGGATGTGCCTCAGAAATGCTACTTTTTAACACGTCCATATAAGCTTCGCGAACTTCTGTATTCACATTAAATTTCGATACTCCGAATTGAATACATTGATGAATCATTGATTCCGACAAGCCGCTAGCACCGTGCATCACTAACGGCACTGAAACAGCAGCCCGGATTTTTTCCAAACGAGGAAAATCTAGTTTTGGTTGGCTTAAATATTTGCCGTGAACGTTACCAATTGTTACAGCTAAAAAATCCACCTTAGTTTCTTTGATAAACTCTACTGCTGCCACTGGATCGGTCATCCTTGCGGCTTTCTCATCGATTGTCAAACCCTCTTCCCTGCCACTAATTCTGCCGATTTCTGCTTCAACTGCCGCACCGTTAGCGTGGGCTAATTTAGTCATTTCCCGGCTAAATATTAAGTTTTGTTCGTATGGCAAAGGAGAACCGTCTGCCATAATGGATTTAATGCCGGCGGCTAGACCGATTTGAATGTCTTTTTCTGAGGTGCCGTGATCTAAGTGTACTGCGATCGGCACAAAAGATGCGCGGGCCGCTTTGAGGCACAGCGCGACTAAAGGCGATTTTCCGTATAGGAGGGCGCTGGGGTGAAGTTGCAGTATAGCAGGACTGTGCAGCGCTTCGGCCGCTTTGATGACGGCTTTTACTCCTTCTAGGTTGTAGACGTTAAAAGCACCGATCGCATAACCACTTCTCAAGGCTGTGTTCAGCAATTCTCTAGTTGAGGCGAGCATATAGTACCTACTTTAAAAACTTTTCTGAATGTTGATCATTCTATCAAAGTTCTAGGCCAAACTCAGCTTGATTTGTGTTTATTTTAATTGCGAATTCTTCCGCTAGTATTAATTCTGAATGTCGATCATTATATCAAAGTTCTAGGGCAAGGTCAGCTTAATTTGTGTTTATTTTAATTGCGAATTCTTCGGCTACGATTTAGGTGAAGTGCATTTATTTTTGGGTTGGGTAAGGTGCGCTAGGCGCACCCTACTATTTTTTTGGTGCGCTAGGCGCACCTTACTCCTTAAGTGATTTACTATTTTTGCGCGTTACCAGCGTGCAAACCGCACTCTTTTACGGTCGCTTCTTCCCACCACCAGCGACCTTCGCGTTCGTGTTGGTTCGGCAATATCGGCTTCGTACAAGGTTCGCAACCAATACTTATAAAACCGCGTTCGTGCAACTTGTTGTAAGGCACATCCAAAGCCCGAATGTATTCCCAAACCTCTGCGGAAGACCAGTTTGCTAAGGGGTTGAATTTAATTAATTCATGGTCGGGAGTGGAGAATGCAGTGTCAACTTCAATAACTGGAATACCGTTGCGGGTACTCGGACTTTGGTCTTTCCGCTGACCAGTAATCCAAGCATCGAGAGTATTCAGTTTGCGGCGCAGCGGCTTGACTTTCCGCACGCCGCAGCATTCTTTGTGACCGTCTTGATAAAAACTAAACAATCCCTTTTCTTCTACTAGGGCTTGTACTTCTGCTGCATCGGGAAACATTACTTCTAATTTAATGCCGTAATGTTTTCTGACTTGATCCAAAAACTGATAAGTTTCTGAGTGCAGCCGTCCGGTATCTAGGGTAAAAACGCGGAAATTTTTGGTAATTTTTGAGGCAAGATCGATCAGAACTACATCTTCAGCCCCGCTGAAAGAAATCGAGATATTGTCAAAATTTTCTAGGGCAAATTTGAGAATGTCTCGCGGTGTTTTTTGACTGTATTCTGCTTCTAGCGCGGCAATGTTGAGATTTCTTTGGATGGCAACCATATTTTCGGGTTTTCGGTGTTCTTTTCCTCTAGCCCTTTATTATAGCCGATCGCCGTCTCTCCCTCACCGACTAATTTGACAATCAAGCAATGTCATCCGGGGCCCCCGGATTCATCCGTGAAACGAGAAAAAAGCTCCGAATGCTCATCACCAGCCCCCGGATTTATCAGTGGGAGCGCTTTCTTCAATTGTAAAATCTAAAATCTAAAATCTAAAATCGATTGACCGCATCTTGCAGCAGTCTTTGCTGCTGGGCCCACGATCGAGATCAAGGATGGCGATCGCCTGCGGGTAGTAGTTTTGGTGAACCCAACACTCCTCTACTGGGTAAAATGGGATTGCCGCGCGCTCCATTGAATTTGCCCCCCAATTATAAATCGCACACAATAAAATTCTTTCAATGTCCTTGTTATCCTCCTCTATTTTGACTTGTCTCATTAATAAAATAATAGCGCTCACTAAGCGATATTGTGCTGTATTTTAACTAAGAAAAATATTTTAACACCAGTAACAACGCCGCTATAACTACTTTTAAGTTGCTGTTAGTGGCGCTAATTAAAAAATTACTCTACCTTTTTTAGGCCATGCTCTAAACTAGGTGAGTGGGAATAAAGCTAAAACAATATCATAGCAAATCCGGCTTTGGTCTTCCCATCGATCCTTCTACTAAGACCTGTGGGTTTACCAACCGCAAATTACCAACGATCCATTACTAATTGCCGATTTATTTATTCAGAGTGATTCCGTTAGCAAAGTAAATTTTTATCGCTTTTTAGGGCTGACCGCCAAGCTTCAGCCATACGATCGGCTATATTGTATTTAGAAGTACATGAATTTGTCCGCAAAGCGGTATAGTCTCATCGCCGCCGATCGCGCCAGCTTCTGAATAAACGTAGTCCGCTGTCAATAACAGCAAGGAAGTGTGGAATATGTCAAAAATTTTAGTCGTGGACGACGTTAAGAGCGAACTTGAAATCATCTGCCGCATTCTTCAAGATGCCGGAATGGATGTGATCCGGGCAGGCGACGGCGAAGAAGCGATCGCCATGATCCGCAAAACCCCTCCGGCTCTGGTCGTTTTAGATGTAGTGATGCCACGAATGAACGGGTTTGAAGTGATCAGAGAATTGCGGGGCGATCGCGCAACTGCAAAATTGCCCGTAGTATTTTGTACTCATAAAAACACCGAGATCGATAAAGCTTGGGGAACTGATTTAGGCGCCGACGCTTACGTTAGCAAACCCTTTGAACCTCAGCAACTCCTCCACATAGTGCAGCGTCTGCTTTCCGCGTAATCCGAATATAAAGCGATCGGCAGCTTTCCAAAAAATATTATACCGACAAACCCCGTTTTTTTTAAGAAACTGGGTTTTTGAAACCCATAAAAGTTTTATATTTAATGATAGCAACCTGCTTGTTTGCCAACCGGCGGTTTATTTAACATAAACATTTGACGCACCAAAACTGATGCAGAAAAACTAGATCGGCGATCGACTTTAGGGTCAAAGCAAAATTCTAATTGGTAAGCTACACTATAAACAAAAAATAAGCCATGAAAATAACGGCTCCCACGGCTGGGGGGAATCAGACAAGTATAACGAAGCAATTTCTCCTGTTCGGTCAGGGAGGCAGTCTGTTCGGCATAGAATTAGAGGCAGTGCGGGAAGTCCTTTCCCTCAAGGAACAACCGATTTCCCTGGTTCCCAACACCCTGCCATTTTTGCTGGGATTAACCAACTTGCGGGGCGAAATCTTAGCAGCAGCAGACTTCGGACTGTTCGTCGGTATTGAGTCGGTTGACATCTACCACCCAAACAGCCGCATCTTAGTTGTAGAAGCGCCCGATCCGCGAGACGTGAGATTGTTGTCGAGAATCCGCCTGGGATTAGCCGTTTCCCGCGTCGAAGGAGTTTTACCTCTCCATCCCGATCGCATTGTCTCAGCACTAGATGTGAGTCCCGACCTAGCTCCATTCTTAAAAGGTCTGTACAATTCCGAAGGACGCTTGCTAATGATTGTCGATGTAGAAGCGATCGCCCATTCCGAACGCTGGTAAAAATCCACCATAAACGTAAGTCTGCAACTGCTTTGCATCAATACATTTAACTAACGATCGCCCGCATCCGATTTGCCCATCCTTAATTTTATGATCGAAATTCTCTATACCTGGATCGCAACGACTTTAACCCTGACGTTGCCTGACTTCTCCCCATCGCTGCTAGCTGGGGCTGCTAATGTCATCATTTCTGGATGTTACTTTGCCATCGCTTGGCTAATCAGCTTAGCTATGTGGCGAAACCGGCAATTCGGGTTCGACATCTTCGCCACAGTCTCAGCAGGCATATTTTGGAGCTGCGCTTTCGGCCACAGCGGCCACGCTGCCGAATACCTAGGACTGCCGCACTCTGCGCTAGTGCAAACTGTGTTCGATTGGATCACTGTAATTGCGGCGATCGCTTTTTTGAGTTTGTCCAACCGCTACGGCTTCTTAGTAGGTTCCACCCGCATCCTTAACGCTAAAAAACAAACAGAACAAGCGCTGAGCGAAACAACCCAGCGATTTCACGCAATCTTCGACCAAGCTTTTCAAGCGATCGCATTATTGGAGGCAGACGGTACTCTGATCGAAGCCAATCAGACAGCGCTAAAATTGGGCGATTTCCCAGCATCAGAAGTGCAGGGGCTGAAATTTTGGCTGACACCAGGGTGGGCATCATCCCCAACCAACCAGCAGCGCCTAAAAACGAACATTCAACAAGTTTCTGCCGGAAATTTTGTCCGGGAAGAATACGAAATCACCGGAGCTAACAACCAGGTAACAGTAATTGACTTGTCGTTTAAGCCGCTGTTAAATGCAACAGGAGAAGTATTTCAAATCCTCGCAGAAGGCCGGGAGATTACCAAGCGCAAACAGGCAGAAGCCGCCTTGCAGCAGCTAAGCGCAGAACTAGAGCAGCGAGTGAATGAAAGAACCGAGCAGATCCTGCAAACTAACGCACAATTGGAACAGGAAATTCTCGATCGCACCGCAGCCCAAGAGCAATTAAAAACCTCAGAACTATTCTTAAACAACATCCTCAACAGCATCCCCGACCCGATTTATGTCAAAGACCAACAGCACCGCTGGATTATATTAAATGATGCCTTTTGTCAATACATAGGTCACAGCAGAGAAGAACTAATTGGCAAATCCTACGACCAGTTTTTGCCCAAAGAGGAAGCCCAGAGATATCGAGAAAAAGACGAATTAGTTTTATTGACAAATACCAGCAGCGAAATCCAAAAAACCCTCATAGACCCAGCAGGAAACACCCGCTTTCTATCCGCCAAAAAATCTACATTTGTAGATACCGACGGCAGGAAATTTCTCGTTTCCGCGATGAGAGATATCACCAAGCGCGTGCAAATGGAAGAACAACTGCGACAGACACTCGCTGAAGTAGAAAGCTCCCAAAACTTGCTGCGGACAGTCATTGACGCTACGCCAGACTGCATATTTGTCAAAGATCGAAACTCGCGCTATACCCTAGTCAATGCAAGTTTCGCCACTGCCTTCGGCAAAACTCAAGCAGAAATTATCGGCAAAGACGACGCAGAAATAGGCATATCGGTCGATCGAATCTTTGGCAACTTCCAGGCCCAAACCGATTCCCAGAACCAAATCCAAAACTTTCGGGCAGACAACCATCTCGCCCCGAACTCCAACGACTCAGCAACCTTAGCCGACGGCAAAGTACACACCTTCGACACGCTGAAATTGCCTCTCAAAGACGCAGAAGGCAACACTTTAGGAATGCTCGGCTTGGCACGCGACATCACACAGCGCCGCAAATCTGAACAAGAACTATTGCGGTTCAAAGCAATTTTAGAAACCACAACAGATTGGGTAGGCATCGCCGACTCCCAACAGCGCACCATTTATCTCAACCGCGCAGCCAGAGAAATGTTGAGAGTTGGCGAAAACGCAGATTTAGCCGGATTCAGCATTTCCGACCTGACATCGCCCAAAAGTATCGACACTCTTATCAACGTCGGCATCCCCGCAGCTTGCCGGGAGGGAACCTGGAGCGGCGAGGCAACGTGGCGAACTTTAGACGGCCAAGAAATACCAGTTTCTCAAGTAATTATTGCTAACAAATCCGAGAAGGGAGAAATTGAATTTCTGTCAACGATCGCCCGCAACATTACAGAAAGCAAGCGCACAGAAGAAGCCTTGCAGCAGAACTTGCAAATGCTCGATCTGGCAAGCGACGCCTTGATCGTTCGGGATATGGACGGCACGATTAATTATTGGAATCAGGGAGCCGAACGGATGTACGGCTGGACAAAAAAAGAAGCCTTGGGGAAACTCACCCATATTCTATTGCACAGCATTTTTCCCCAGCCTTTAGCAGCTATAGTGGCACAGTTAGAAGAGCAGGATTATTGGGAAGGAGAAATAATTCACACCACCAATTATGACACCAAAATTACCGTATTCAGTCGCTGGAATTTGCAGCGAAACGAACAGGGAAAACCGAAAGCAATTTTAGAAACTAACAACGATATTACGGAGCGCAAGCAAGCCGAAATCGAAAAGCAAAGATTGATTTCGATCGTAGAAAACAGCTCGGATTTTATCGGCACGGCAACCATGGAGGGACAGGGAACATACCTGAATGCCGCTGGACTTAAACAAGTAGGATTGCAAAATATTGAACAAGTCAAAAGCAAAAGTATGTATGACTTCTTCTCAGTAGAAGATGCTAAGATTTTCAAAGAAGAAATCGTGCCGGCTACTGTACGAGACGGTTTTTGGCAGGGTGAATTCCGCTTGAGGAACTTTCAAACCGGCCAAGACTTTCCGGTTGACTTTACCCTATTTACAGTCAAAAACCCAGAAACCGACGAGCCTATGGGGTTCGCAACAGTTACTCGCGACATCAGCGATCGCAAACGCGCAGAAGAGATGCTGCGCGATCGCGAAAGACTGTTCCGAGCCATTTTCGACCAATCGTTCCAATTCATAGGTCTGCTCAAACCGGACGGCACCGTTTTGGAAGCCAACCAAACAGCCCTCGCCGCCGCAGGCCTGCGGAGCGAAGAAATAATAGGCACTCCGTTTTCTGAAACCCCGTGGTGGCAGATTTCCCCGGAAACCAAGCAACAGATACGAGAAGCGATCGCCCTCGCCGCAGCCGGCGAGGTAGTCCGTTACGAAGTGGATGTGCTAGTTGCCAACGGTGCAGTGGCGACCGTTGACTTCTCCATCAAACCCATTACAGACGAGAGCGGCAAAGTCTTGATGCTAATTCCAGAAGGCCGCGACATCAGCGATCGCAAAGCCCTAGAACGAGAATTAGTTGTGCGTC
Source organism: Microcoleus sp. MON1_C1 (assembly GCF_036701945.1). Lineage (NCBI taxonomy): Bacteria > Bacillati > Cyanobacteriota > Cyanophyceae > Oscillatoriales > Microcoleaceae > Microcoleus > Microcoleus sp. MON1_C1. The sequence goes on from NZ_JAUBRO010000028.1 coordinate 16,301, forward strand.
AAACCCGCTTTGACGCATTTTTCAAAGCCGCCCCGGCCTCAATGTTTATTTTTGACGAGCAGTTGCGCTTCGTGCAAGTCAACGATAAATTAGCGGAAACCACCGGCCCCTCAGTGGCCGAACACCTCGGTAAGACGGTGAGGGAAGTTGTACCCGAAATGGTCGATACCCTACAGCCGATGTTGCAGCAAGTTCTCGTCACCAACCAACCGTTGTTAAACGTTGAAATGTCTGGCTCAACCTTAAACCAACCGGGCGTCGTGCGAGATTGGCTAGCATCATACTTTCCTTTGCCGGGAGCTGACGGCAAACCCATCGGTGTCGGGGGTGTGGTGATCGAAATTACCGAGCGCAAAAAAGCAGAAGAAGAGCGCGATCGATTTTTTACCCTTTCCCTAGACTTGGTTTGTATTATAGGTTTTGAAGGCAAATTCAAGCGCATCAATCCCTCTTGGGAAAAAACACTCGGCTACAAGACGCATGAACTTGAAGACAACTATTATATCGATTTAGTCCATCCAGACGATCGCGAATCAACCATAGAACAAGCGGAAAAAGTAGCCAGCGGCGCCGAATTAAAGTCTTATGAAAATCGCTACCGCTGCAAAGACGGTTCCTACAGGTGGCTGTCGTGGAAAGTGCGACCTGTAACCGAACTAAAGCTCATGTATGCAGTGGCTCGCGACGTTACCGAAAGTAAACAGGCGATGGTGCAACTGGAAAAAACAACAGCCCAATTAGCCAGTTCCGAAGCGCAATTTCGCCAGCAAAGCAATCTCTTGCAACTGCTAATAAACAGCATTGGCGACGGCATAATTGCTGCCGACGAAAAAGGCAATTTTGTTTTGTTCAACCCCGCCGCCGAAGATATGTTTGGCAGGGGTGCGACAGATGCTCTTCCCAATGAATGGTCAGCAAGATACGGTTTATTTTTGCCCGATACCGTAACTCCCTATCCCCCAGCCGACATACCTTTAGCGCGCACGGTTCGAGGAGAAGCCGTGGACGACCTAGACCTTTTTACCCGCCACGCAGGCAACCCAGAGGGTCTGTGGGTGAAAGTTAACGGCCGGCCACTCAAAGACGAAACGGGGGCGCTTAAAGGCGGCGTAGTCGTTTGCCGCAACGTCACCGAACAAAGAGCATCCCAGGAGCGAATGCAGCAGTTGGCCGAGACACAGGAACGCTTGCTGCAAGAACTAAAAACTCGGCAAAATGCCCTAGACGAAGCTGCGATCGTCAGCGAAACTGATGTCCAAGGCGTCATTACCTACGTCAACGACAGATTTATTGAAATCTCCGGTTACAACATAGGAGAACTCCTGCACCGCAACCACCGCCTCGTCAATTCCGGCTACCATCCCAAATCATTTTTTGAAGAAATGTGGGTGACAATTTCTCGCGGTTTGGTGTGGAAAGGGGAAGTCAAAAACCGGCGCAAAGATGGCTCGTTTTATTGGGTAGATTCGACGATCTCTCCCATTTTTGATACCACCGGCACAATAGTTAAATATATCGCCATTCGCTTTGACATCACCGAGCGCAAAGAAGCAGAAGAACGACTAGGAAAATTGGCAGCAGAACGTAAAGCTGAAGCTGATTCTCTGACGCAGCAAGTCCTTAAATTGTTGGGAGAAATTAAAGGCGCGGCTCAAGGTGACTTGACAGTCAGGGCGGAAGTTACTAACGACGTTTTAGGTGCTGTCGCCGACTCTTTCAACTTCTTAATCGGTTCTCTGCGGAAAGTGGTAACGGGAATTCAAACTTTAGCCGAACAGGTAACATCTGCCACCGACGAGTCAATTAACAATACCAGTCAACTCACCCAACAGGCAGAAATTCAAGCAGCAAAAATATCTGCCATCATGCGCGAAATCGAGCGGATTGTGAATTCGATCCGCGACGTGCGAGATGTTTCGGTGCGGGCGGAAACAGTGGCTCAGCAGTCTTCTCAAACGGCTGAAGTCGGCGGTATGGCCGTCGATCGAGCTGTCGAAGGCATTAACGGGCTCCGGTTGACGATCGCCTCTACCTCGAAAATGATGAAGCGTTTGGGGGAATCTTCGCAGCAAATTGGCAAAATTGTGACTTCGATTTCTCAACTTGCTTCGCAAACTAATTTATTAGCTCTGAATGCTACTATTGAGGCGGCGCGAGCCGGCGAACAAGGTTTAGGCTTTGCAGTTGTTGCTGAAGAAGTGCGGAAATTAGCAGAAAGATCCGCCGGCGCTACTGAGGAAATCTCGGAAATTGTCGGTACAATTCAAGAAGAAATCAGCCGAGTGATGAAGGCAATGGAATCCGGGACGCTGGAGGTAGTGGAAGGCACTAAGCTGGCAAGCGAAGCTAAAACTCACCTCAATGCCATCATCGAAGTTAGTCGAGAAATGAATGCTTTGGTGCAGAATATTACTATCGCATCTGCCAAGCAAACTGTTTCGGCTGAGGGGATTGCTAACAGTATGCAGCAAGTCAACGAGATTGCTAATACGACTGCACAAAAAGGTGCGGATGTCAAAGCATCTTTGGACGAGCTGTCTGGTTCTCTGGGCCAATTGCAAAAGTCGGTGGCGAATTTTCGCAGTTAGTTCAGTTGACTGTTAACAGTTGACTGTTAACAGTTGACTGTTATACGAATCACTAATAACTATCGTTGTTGTCGGGGCGGGTTGACAAATATCCTGAATGCGAATTTATAGATAATCGTGAACCAACCCTGACAACAATTACAGTTAAATAACGGCACATATTATATATATAAACTGCCAACAGACAACAAACAACAGTTAACTGTCAACAGACAACAGTTAACTGTCAACAGACAATAGACAACAAACTAATATGAATGATGACGATTTAAACGAATTAATAGATGCTTTTACCGCAGAATGCGAAGAGTTTCTCCAGTCGATGGAGACGAACCTACTGGCGATGGAATCTGCGGGTTTGAAAGAGCGACAAGCAGCAGTTAAAGAAATGTTTCGGGCGGCTCACTCGATTAAAGGTGCAGGTTCGATGTTGGGCTTTCAAAACGTGTCGGTCGCAGCTCACACGCTGGAGGACTGTTTTGTCATTTTGCGCGATCGCACAGACTTGTCGGCTCTGGAACCGACTACTGTGAGTGTTTTGCTGCAGGGGGTGGATGCTCTCAAAAAGATTACGATCGAATCAGTTCAACACTCCGATGTCACAACTCCGGATCAAACGCAAAACTTGGAGGCGATCGCCCAAATTTTCGCTGAGTTCCAGGCCAAGTACGGCAAGTCAGAACAGTCGCCAGTCTCCGCAGTCAGCCAATCTGCCGCCCCGGAAACCCTGAAACAGATTTTTGAACACCAAGTGCCGGCACTCTTCAATCGCCTAGAAACCGAGCTTTCCCAAGCTTCCGAGGCAGATTTGGCAAAAAGCGTCACCGCCCTCAACCAGGTTTACTACCAACTTTCCGGTTTGGCTGGAATGCTGCTATTGCCGGAATTTGGGGAAATCGCCGCAGCCCTCAGGGCTTTGATCGACTCTCCCGACTTGACTCTACAACGGTTGCAATCCGAGGGTTGGGCGATCGCCCAAAACTTGCAAATCGCACGCCAACAAATATTGGAAGGAAGGGCGATCTATCTCCCCAAAATCTCCCCCTCCCCGACTCCCCCCGACTCCCCCCGACTCCCCGACTCCCCAACTCCCCCGGAAATCTCCCCCTCCCCCTCCCCGACAGTCCCCTCCTCCTCCACTCTCCCAGTCCCCAACCCGCAAAGGCCGACAATCCGGGTAGACTTAGAACGCTTAACTGAATTGGTGAATCTAGTCGGGGAATTAGTCATCAACCGTACAAATTTAGAACTTCAAGAATCCGAACTGCGCGGCGAAGTCAAGCGCATCCGCCGCAATATCGTAGATTTGAGCCAATTCGGCGGTCAGTTGCGAGAAGAATACGACAGACTGAGCTTTGCAGAGTGGAGGGGGGGAAACGGGAACTCTGGATTGGGAAAACTTGCAGCAGCAGAAACAGAATTCCCAACGATCGCTAACGGCAAATCCTCTCCGGCCCATGCTCACTTCGATATCTTAGAGATGGATCGTTATACAGAGTTCCACTCGACAGCCGCAGAAGTCATCGAAACTGCCCAAGCAATTTCTCACTCCGCCACCAAATTAGACACCTTAGCGATGAAATTCGAGCGCAGTACCGACCAACTGCGCCGCATTACCGAACAACTACGCAGCCGCGTCATGCAGTTGCGAGTCGTGAGTTTCAGTCGCGCCGTCGATCACTTGCCCAGAGCCCTGCGGGAGATGTGCCTCACATACGATAAGGAAGTCAACCTGCTGCTAGTGGGAAGAGATACCAAAATTGACGAAAGTTTGCTCGATGCTTTGCGCGACCCCTTAATACACTTAGTGAGAAACGCTTTCGACCACGGCATCGAAATGCCCGAAGTTCGGAAAGCAAGCGGCAAGCCCGCCAGCGGTCAAATAGAAATAGAAGCCCGCCACCAAGGCGGCCAAACGATTATTACTGTCGCCGATGACGGCAGAGGCATTGACCCGGAAATGATTCGCCGTAAAGTTGTCACAAAGGGTTTGGCTACGGAGGAACAAGCTCAAGAATTTTCTATTACCGAACTCTACGATTTTCTGTTTTGGCCGGGTTTCAGCACTACAGAAGGGGTCAGCGACCTTTCGGGGCGGGGAGTGGGGCTCGACGTGGTGCGAACAAATTTGCGGACTGTGCGGGGGAGTGTGAAGGTAGACTCTCGCCTCGGAAAAGGTACGAGTTTTATTATCAAACTGCCGCTGCTGCTGTCGATTACTGATGCACTGATGGTGAAGACAGATCACAATAAAATAGCAGTGCCGCTGGATGCAGTCGAGGAAATTCTCCACATTAAAGCCTCGGAAGTTCACATCGCCGGCAATCAGGCGATGCTGTGGTGGCGGGAGGAATTTATTCGTTTGGTGAGGATGCAAGATTTGCTCGAATACAGCGTCGTCGGGCCGGATGCCCCCTCTCCTGACCCTTTGACCCAAGACGAAATTCCTGTCCTGGTTTTGGCTTCTACCGAAGGAATGCTGGCGGTGGCCGTGGAACGGCTGATCGGTCAGCAGGAAATAGTGGTTAAACCTTTGCCGCCGCCTCTATCCAAGCCTCGCGGCGTTTTGGGGACTACGATTTTGGGGGACGGGCGCGTGGTGAATATTCTGGATGTGGACGATTTGGTGGGCCAACCTGGGGTAAATAGTTCGATCGCCGCTGTCTCCGGTAAAGTGCAGGAGATACCGCCGAGTTCGAGTCAGTCACCGCAGATTTTGGTAGTGGATGATTCCTATACAATTCGCCAGTTGCTGTCTATGACGCTGACTCGTGCTCGCTACCGGGTGGTACAGGCTAAAGACGGTGTGGATGCCCTGGAAAAGTTGCAAAATGGTCTTGATTGCAGTTTGGCGATCGTCGATATTGAAATGCCCCGGATGGATGGATTTGAATTGTTGCGAGCGATCAGATCGACCGAGCGCTTTGCTAAGATTCCCGTAGCCATGCTGACATCCCGTAGCGGGGAAAAACATCGGCAAATGGCAATGGAATTAGGCGCAAATCAATACTTCACCAAACCTTACAGCGAAGCCCAACTTTTACAAGCTATTCCCAAATTAATCCACCAATCAATAATTTAATTCACAATCTAAAATTTCCAATCAAATAATCCCTAATCTCAAACACAACTTAAGCAAAAAGTAATTGAAGACGCGAATTATAGAGGAAAGATACGCAGCCGACTCACCTACTAAAATCCAATAATTTTCACTTTCCAATCAAATAATCTTCAATCTTCAATTATCAATCAAATAATCTTCAATCTTCAATAAAATACTTCTAAAATCTAAAATCCAATGACTCACGCCAATTACAATCGCCGATTTCGGAGCAAGAAACAAGCCACTGTTAGAATTGCCCCTAAAAAATTTGTTTCGTTTGAACTAGGAAATATTTACTATGCTGTTCCTATTGAACGAGTGGAGCGCATTGTTAAAAACTTTAATGCCTACGGTATTTTACCTAACGGTAATAGTTTATTGCGGCATCAAGAAGAACTGATTACGATAATTAATTTATCCACAATATTTCCCAGCAGTCCGAGCTTTGCTGAGTGCAAATACCTGATTATTTGTACCTTAAATAAAAGCGATCGGTTGGGGATTCCCATTCCTGATATGCCAAAAATTTTGGAAATTACCGAAGAAAGCTTCTGCGAGATTCCCGAATTGTACCGTCAACAGCAACTGCCTTCGGTAATAGAAAAGTTAATTCGCGCACCTGATGGTTCCGAAGTTTTTTATCTGAATTTCGATCTACTTAGCGAAATGTAGGGTGTTCACTTTTCGAGGTATTATACCAGATGAATGGTATTTATGCAAACAAAAACTTATTGATTTATGAAAAAACTCACAATCATGTCGATCGCCCTACTAATTTTTGCAGGAACTCTCGAACTGCCGAAGGTGGGGCTACAACTAAGTGCGATCGGGCAAATAGAAACACCCCAACCAATCCCAACACCACAACCAATCCAAACACCCCAACCCCTCCAAACACCCCAACCAATCCCAACCCCCCAACCCATCCCAACACCCCAACCACAAACGCCCCAACCACAAACACCCCAACCAATCCAAGCACCCCAACCAATCCAAACACCCCAACCAATCCAAACACCCCAACCAAAAGCAGACGACCCCAAAAACCTCGGCTACGTATCCCCAGAATTTGCCGAAAATTTCTCCCAACAACAAATCGACCTAATCAACGCCAACGTCGAAATGCTGCTGCTAACTCAAAGCTGCTCCCGCTGCGACCTCCGAGCCGTAAAATTAGTTAACATTAACTTAAAAAATCCCATCCTTACAGGAGCAGATTTATCAGATGCCAACCTCAGCGGTAGTCGCTTCGAGATCTCAGATTTTGTCAACACCAATCTAGCTCGCACAAACTTAAGCGGAGCCGAATTAGTGGGAGCGAGAATCAGCAACGCTAACCTCAGAAAAGCTAACTTGACAAAGACAAATTTAGACGGTGCAGACCTGCGATTTTCCGACTTGAGAGATGCCAACCTTTCCGATGCCAACCTCCGCAATGCTAATATAGATGGCGCTAGTATCGATCGAGCAAGTATGGCCGGCACCACAATGCCCGACGGCCGAAAAAATCAATAATATAGCAGAAGGAAGAAGGAAGAAGGAAGAAGGAAGAAGGAAGAAGGAAGAAAGAAGAAGGAAGAAGGAAGAAGGAAGAAGGAAAATGCCTCGTTTCCTGGGCGATTGAAATCGCTTATTGTCAAACTTGTGTCCGCCTACGGAGACTGAATACAAGTTTTTTGATTCCTTGTTCCCAGACTCTGCTTGGGAATAAATATCTAGAGGCTCTGCCTCGTTGCCTCGTTTCCTGCTTCCCTCTTCCCTCTTCCCTCTTCCTTCTTCCCTCTTCCTTCTTCCTTCCATCCGTTACATCCGTCGAGCGAATCCGTTGCCGAACTTCCTTCTGAATCAAACAGCCAAAAACCTCTGAATCACCTCATCACTTAATTCGCTAGTGCTTCCAGAAGCCACAATGCCGCCTTTTTGCATAGCATAATACCAGTCAGCTTGCCGCACAAAATGCAAATGTTGCTCCACCAACAAAACAGAAATTCCCCTAGTAGCAACTACGCGGCGCACGGCAGCTTCAATATCTAAAATAATGGATGGTTGAATCCCTTCCGTAGGTTCATCCAAAACCAGCAACTGCGGCTCACCCATCAAAGCCCTAGCAATAGCTAACTGCTGCTGCTGTCCCCCGCTCAAATCACCTCCCAGGCGATCGAGCATAGTTTTCAAAACCGGAAATAACTCAAAAATTTCATCAGGAATTTCAGGATTTTTGATTTTGGTTGGTTTCGCTTCCAAACCCAACAATAGATTTTCTTTCACCGTCAAACGTGGAATAATTTCGCGCCCTTGAGGCACATAACCAATGCCTAATCTAGCCCGCTGGTGAGTCAACTTAGAAGCAATAGATTCTCCGCCAAAAGCAATAGTGCCACTGCGCGGTTGCAGCAACCCCATAATCGTTTTTAGCATAGTAGTTTTGCCCACACCATTGCGGCCGATCAAGCAAACCATTTGCCCCGCCCTGACGCTTAAATCGACATCGCGTAAAATGTGACTTTCGCCGTAGTAAACATTCAAATTAGAGACTTGTAGCATAGTTTTTAATTGGTAATTGGGCCTGGGAATTAGTAGCAACTAACAAATAACTTCTTCCTTCTTCCTTCTTCCTTCTTCCTTCCATCCGTTACATCCGTTACACAATCCGTTGCCGAACTTCCTTCTTCTTACTCTTCCGGTTTGCCCAAATATACCTCAATTACCCGATCGTCATTTTGCACCTCATCCATAGTCCCCTCACACAAAACCGCACCCTGATGCAACACCGTCACCTGCCGCGCAATTTGCCGCACAAACTCCATATCGTGTTCAATTACCAACACCGAATGACTTTCCGCCAGCGAAATTAGCAACTCTCCAGTTAACATCGTTTCCTCATCCGTCAAACCCGCCACAGGTTCATCTACCAACAACAAATCAGGAGATTGAGCCACCAACATTCCAATTTCCAACCACTGCTTTTCCCCGTGAGAAAGCAAACCAGCCGAAATATCAGCTTTAGCAACTAAACCAATTGTTTCTAACAAACCGGAAACCGTGCGTTTTTCAGCAGCCGAAGCAGGCTTAAACAAAGTCGAAAAAACATTTTTATGGCGGCTGCAAGACAATTCCAAATTTTCGCGTGGCGTTAAATTTAAGTAAACTCGCGGTGTCTGAAACTTGCGACCAATTCCCAAGCGCGAAATCCTATCTTCCGACAACTTGCGTAAATTTTGTCCTTTAAATAATACCCTGCCCTCTGTCGGCTGCACCTTCCCGGTAATTGAATCGAGAAAAGTTGTTTTGCCCGCACCATTGGGACCAATAATAACTCGCAGTTCGCCCGCGTCCATACTAAAATTTAAACCGTTTATGGCTTTAAAACCATCAAAACTAACAGTCAAGTTTTCTATTTCTAAGACTTTTCCATTCATAATTAACAATTAACTCACTAATGAAGAACAACCCATACCTCTTGTAGGTGTGGCAGGCAAATATCCTCCCTTCTTAAGGAGATTTTTTGCCCTTCTCTGACACCATACTTACTACTTTTTGCTGGCAGTTTACTCTCAAGTAAAACTGCTAGAACTGCTCGACAGTGGAGATGGAGCGGCAGCCATAATTCGCTCAGCTAATTTCGAGAGCGGCAGACTTTGCAAATACACTTTTCCAGGCCCGGTTAGCTTGACTAAAAACAAGCCTTCGCCGCCAAATAGAGCATTTTTAAACCCGCCCACAAACTGAATATCGTAATCTACAGTCGGCGCAAAAGCTACCAAACAACCAGTGTCCGCCCGCAACACTTCGCCAACTCCCAAATTTTTCTCAACTATTGTTCCTCCCGCATGAACAAAAGCTAGCCCGTCACCCTGCAATTTTTGCAGGATAAAACCTTCTCCGCCAAAGAAACCGGCACCCAGCCGCTTGGTGAATGCTACCTCAATTTCAATGCCGTTGGCCGCACAGAGAAATGAGTCTTTTTGACACAAAAATTTACCGCCAAGTTGCCCTAAATCTAGGGGAATTACTTTACCCGGATAGGGCGCGGCAAAAGCGACGCGGGCCTTACGATTGCCGGCGTTGACAAAGGTGGTAATGAAAAAACCCGCTCCTGTCAGCATCCGTTTGAAACCTTGAAATAAGCCGCCGCCTGTGGATGTTTGCATTTGGATGTCGCCTTCCATGTATGTCATGGTTCCAGCTTCAGCCCTGACGCCTTCTTTGGGGTCGAGTTCAATCTCGATGAGTTGCAAATCGTCGCCGTAGATTTTGTAGTCAATAATATCTGCCATATGTTGACCCTCAAGTTAAAGAACGAAGCTGTTTGCTAGGGATATCTAAGTAGGTGGACATATATATTGCGTCTCCTCCGAGAGAAACGCAGCTTTTCCCAAGTCTATTGTGATTGCTTTGTTTGTCTCTTGCAAGTGAAATTGATTTATTTCCACCTACTTATAAATTACACGATATTTTTGCACTCAATGTTCAAGTTCTTCTTTTTCGAGCTGCACTTGGGGGTCTTGTTCCAGGCTGGGGTAAGTAGATACGTACTTCGGTTTTCTGAACAGGGCGCGGATTTGGTCGAAACTTTGATCTTGCAGCCATCCGACTATGCCGTCGGGCAGGACTGTTACTACTATTAAGAATAGCGCGCCTTGGAAAAATAGCCACACTTCGGGAAATTGTTCGCTCAAGAAACTCTTGCCAAAGTTGACTAGCAACGCTCCCAGTATTGCTCCCGATAATGTGGCGCGACCTCCCACTGCGACCCAGATTACCATTTCAATTGAAAAGGCAATATCCATTGCTTTTGGCGAAATGATTCCGGTTTGTACGGTAAATAATGCGCCTGCAATCCCGGCTAAGCCGGCGGAAATTGCAAAGACTAAAACTTTGTAGCCTGTGGGATTGTAACCTGAGAAACGCAGCCGCACTTCGTCGTCGCGAATTGCTACTAGCAGCCGACCGAAACGCCCGCTGGTCAACCACCGGCAGAGGGCATAAGTTGCTGCTAGAAATAGTAGGGTGAGAATGTAGAAAATATATTGAGTATCTCGGTCATTGACTGTGGCTCCGAACAGGGTTTTAAAGTCGGTGAGTCCGTTAGTGCCGTTAATCAGTTTTTGCTGACCGTTAAAGAAGTTGAAAAATACAATGGTTGCTGCTTGGGTAAGAATTGAAAAGTAAACGCCTCGAATTCGATTGCGGAATACTAAATAACCTAAAAGTGCGCCCAAGATGGCGGGGATGAGAACTACTGCTAATGCTGAGAAGGGAAATGAATAAAATGGTTGCCAAAACCAGGGGAGTTCGGTAACGCCGTAGAGGTTCATAAATTCTGGCAATTGACTGCTGGCGGTTGGGGGAATTTGCAATTTTAGGTGCATGGCTAAGGCGTAGCCGCCGATCGCAAAAAATACACCGTGTCCGAGACTCAGCAAACCCGTGTATCCCCAAATCAAGTCTATGCCGAGGGCGGCAATTGCTAGTGCTAAAAATCGCCCCAATTGATTGAGCCGAACGTCGGGGAGTATTCCTGGGATGAGTAAGATGAATGTGAGGGCGATCGCGCTGACAATTGCCGCTTCTTTTAGCCAGGGTTTTTGATGTGTTTTCTGCATTTTTCGCTACACTCGCAGTTATAATTTTTAATTTTCTACTGTCCGCCCTTTTTGCGGGAAAATCCCTCCCGGCTTCACTTGCAGAAAAGCCATAATTAAGGCGAATACCATTACTTTTGCCATGCTGGTTGTGGCGAAAAATGTGAAGAAGTCGGCTAAAGGCTTGACAGGAGCGAACATTATTGCTAAGGTTCCCGAACCGATCAGGTAATTTGCAGTGCCGATCGCGATCGCAGCAACTACACTCCCCACAATCTTGCCGACACCGCCCACAACCACCACCATAAAGGTATCGACTATATAATTTTGTCCGGTATTTGACCCTACCGAACCGATCAAACTAATCGCGCACCCAGCGACACCTGCCAACCCCGAACCCAAAGCAAAAGTCAGCGCGTCTACTTGTTCGGTAGGAATTCCCAAACACGCGCTCATGCTGCGATTTTGCGTCACGGATCTAATCCGCAATCCCCACACAGATTTTTGCAAAAATAGGTAAATTCCCGCCAAACAAATTCCGGTCAGGACAATAATAAAAATTCGGGCGTAGGGCAACTGAAAATTGCCCAGCGGTATGCCGCCCCGCAACCATTTCGGTGCAGTTACATCCACATTTTGAGCGCCAAACCAAGGTTGAGTTACTGCCAGTTTGTAAGTTTGCCCTAAAAAGGCGCTCACCGCCCAGGAAATACCCAAAGATAAAGGCAAAATTATCGCGATAATTTTGCTGCGAATGCGATCGAAATCCAGGCGAGATTTCAGCACCCGCAAACCGCCAAAAAACAGCAAACAAAACACCGCAATTCCAATTACCAGCACCCAACTGACGCTGCGGACAAACTGCTGCAAAATTAAACTTACACCCCAAGTTGCCAGCAGAGTTTCTAGCGGCCGCCCGTAAAGATAGCGAATCACTCCGCGTTCCAGAATTAATCCTACCAATGCAGCCACTAAAAAAGCTAGGGGAATCGCAAATAAAATATAGGTTTCAAAAGCGAATCCTCCCATACCTTTGAAGACATTTTGCACCACGAAAGTTGTATAAGCCCCCAGCATCATCAACTCGCCATGAGCCATATTAATGACGCCCATCAGCCCGAAAATAATCGCTAATCCCAAGGCGGCAATTAGTAAAACTGCGCCGATGCTAAGGCCGTTAAATAAACCATCTAATATCGCCAATTTTGTTACTCCTGCATCAAGTCGGTTAACTTTGTTCGCGGATAATTAGGGGCGGATTTTACCCCCTTGGTGTCAACTTAAGCGTCAATTTTTCTATAAATTATGCTTAGAGTGAGTATCTCGATTCCCCTAAACCCCCCTTAATAAGGGAGACTTTGAAGACTCAAGTTCCCCTTTATGAAGGGGGACTTTGAAGACTCCTGTTGCCCTTTATTAAGGGGAGTAGGGGGTGACGCAAGAACGCTCTTGTCCGCCCTTAATAAAAGGAGCGTAGGGAGATAAAAGATACCTTGCCAACCTTAAAAAAATTGGTATTACCTACTTATCAAGCTTGGAATTTGCCACCTTTGGCGGGGTCTGACCAATCGCAAGAAAAGCCTTTTGTTTCAGCGACAAATTGATTCCAAGGCACCGGCTTCACTGCTGCTGGTGTAGCAAAAGCGATGTCAAACAAACCGTCTTCTCTCACTTCGCCCAAGCGCACAAATTTAGAAAGGTGATGGTTAACATCCATCGTTACTGTGCCCCCTGGCGCGTCAAAGGTTTGACCCAAAGCTGCTGCCCGCACTTTTTCCAAATCGTCGGCTGTCCCGGCTTTTTCGACGGCTTGCTTCCACAGGTAAACCATGATGTAGGCTGCTTCCATCGGGTCGTTAGTCACTCTATCGTTGCCGTATTTTGCTTTGAAAGCTTGCACAAATTTTGTATTAGCCGGAGATTCCACAGTCATGAAGTAATTCCAGGCGGCGTAATGGCCTTTAAGATATTCTACGCCGATCGCCTTTACTTCTTCTTCAGCAATACTGACAGACATTGACGGATATTTGTCCGGCCCCAAACCTGCACCCTGCAACTGTTTGAAAAATGCTACGTTGCTGTCGCCGTTGAGGGAATTGAAAATGACACCCCCGTCTGGCAAAGCGGCCTTAATTTTAGTAATAATTGGCGTGACTTCTGTCCCGCCCAAAGGAATGTAATCTTCCCCAACTAATTCGCCGCCTTTGGCTGCTAGCTGTGCCTTGATAATGGTATTTGCCGTGCGGGGGAAAACGTAGTCAGACCCGACTAAGAAGAATTTTTTGCCTTTATTTTCTAGCAGCCAGTCAACTGCTGGTTCGATTTGCTGGTTCGGCGCAGCCCCGGTGTAGAAAATGTTCTTGGAACACTCTTGACCCTCGTATTGTACGGGATACCAGAGCATATGATTTTTTTCTTCAAATACTGGCAATACTGCTTTGCGGCTGGCGGATGTCCAGCAGCCGAAGACGGCGACAACTTTATCTTGGTCGATCAATTTTTTGGCTTTTTCGGCAAAAGTCGGCCAGTCTGAGTTGCCATCTTCTATTACTGCTTCGATTTGTTTTCCGAGGACACCCCCAGCTTTATTAATTTCTTCTATCGCTAATTGTTCGGCATCGACAACGCTTTTTTCGCTGATTGACATCGTGCCGCTCAAGGAATGCAAAATTCCTACTTTGATCGTGTTTCCGCCCCCGGCTGCTGCTGGTGTATTTCCTGTTGATGTGGGAGAAGCGGCGGGAGTTGTTGTTGGAGTTGGAGTTCTACAAGCTTTGAGAAATAAACTTGATGTTAGGGTAGCAGAACTGTATAAAATAAATTTCCGCCGATCGAATCGCTTTGTCATTTTTTCTTGTTACTCTTGAATAGATGAGTCAGATGATTGAGAATAATAACACATAGCGACTTGATATTAAGACTCCCTTAATAAGAGAGTTGTATTTTTGGATACAAAATTTATTATTAAGTAAATTAAAGTTTAAAGACAATTTTCGACAATTTACAGTACAGTATCTCAAAACGGGTGGCGATCGCACTGCGCTTTGAGTACGATCACACTTGTGTAAATCACCCTGATTGTCGAATAACAAATTATTTGTCGCTTTAAAAAATTAATGCCGTATCGCTCCTAGGAGCTGAAGTCCTTGCTAGATAGGGATTGTAGCAGCTTTTTTCAGCAAAAAAGTACAGCAGTGATTTTAACACGCTCGTTGTCGCTATTTAAACTTTTCAGAAATTCTGTGTTGCTTCTTAAAAAACGGAGCTGGCAAAAATTAGGGCAGCGTCTAACAAATTAAGCATAGTTTTTTGAAAAAACAGCTTAGAGTGTTGATTATAAAATCAAATTGCTCTGGAGGCGTGCTCGTGATAGGGGATTGTACCCGATCGATCCATCTCCGTTGAGGCGATCGCTCCCTTGAAAACGGTTACAGGACACCCAGACGCTTTTTTGGCGCGATCGCACCCTCGATCAAATGTCCGAAAACATCCCCATCACCTACGTTCCCACTCGCCATACAATTTTCGTATACAATTTCCCTAAGTTTTGCCCTCGCCTAGGCCGAAAGTCTCAACGCCGATCGCATTTGCATTTGCGTCAACGCTTTAGACTATTCCGGCTATCGAGACTGTCGCCCCGATTATATTCAAGCCATACAACAAGTATTGCGGTTAGGGACAAGACAAGGAAGAGAAGGCGAAGCAATTTCTATCTCAACACCGCTGATTGAGCTAAACAAGACAGAAATCATTAAATTAGGCAATAATTGGAGAGTGCCTTCGGAAAAAACTTAGTCTTATGACACCGACGGTGAGGTTGCTTGTGGCGTTTGCGATTCCTGTCACTTACCACGGGCAGCGTTTAAGCAGTTAGGTTTACAATATCCGCTGCCTTACGCTGCTAACCCAAACACCGATCAAAAATTTTCTTAAAGATTTTTCCGCACTGGAGTTTAACCAATGGATAATCTCTTTTAATCAAAGCTTATTCCAAATAGCTTATAATAGTTATGAAATTTTCAACTGCCACTAAAATTCCTAAAAATTATGAAGAGGCGGCCTTTTGTTGGGTTCTCCCTATTGTTTGTAGCAAGCTGTTCTACAACAGTAAGTCAATCTAATCGCAGTTTTTCCAATTTGGCCGTCAGTGAACCAGAAACCCTTGAATTTGCCGTAACTGATATTCAGGGAGCAGAAGATTTACAACAAAATTATCAAGCATTTCGGACTGTTATTGGGGAAGTTTTGGAGAAAAAAATTGAATTTTTCCCGGTAGATAACTATATAGAAGCAGCCGTAGCTCTCCAGTCGGGTCAGCTAAAATTAGCTCTAACAGGGCCATCTGAATATGTGATTATGCGGGCCCGGACAAATGCTGTTCCCATCATTGCCATCACCCGCCCCAACTATCACTCGCTTATTCTTGTTCCTGCCAATAGCGAGATTAAGTCCCTAGCACAGTTGAAAGGTAAAACAATAGGTATGTGGGAAGTAGGTGCCACTGGCGGTCATCTAGGGCCGATTAAAATTCTCATGGATGCTGGCTTAAATCCCCAATCCGACTTCCAAATCTCAATGTTGGGAAAAAAGGGTTTGCAAGCTATTAAAAAACAACAAGTTGAAGCATTAGGAATTGGTTTGAATAGATACAAAGATCTGCTAAAAATAGACGGTTTATCAACCAATGATTTTCGGATTATTGCCACAGGGCTACCCTTACCTAGTGACTTGTTTGTTGCTAGTAGCAACCTGCCTAATACACTTGTGGAAAAAATCCGCACTCGCTTGGTAGAAAATCAAGACAAAATAATTGAAGCCATTTTAGTTGGGAAAGCTAATGATAAGTATCAAGGAGCTAAACTGGTGCCAGCAAACGACAGTGATTATAACATGATTCGTGAAGCTTATAAAGCCATTGGTCAGGGTAATGTCTTGTAATATTAAATTTTATTTAATACCGAATTTGTAGTACAGCTTTAGTCCTTAATCCCTAAACTATAGGGAATATAGCCCCTACTACGAATAAGAGACTTTATTTATGTGCATTTACTAATAAAATTCTTAAAATTTAGCTCAGGTTGCTAGTATGCAAAAATTTGAACAGGGAGAAAATAAGGCGGTAAAATTCCCCAATCTTACCCTAAATAGACGGAAAAATAAAGCCGCTGTCACAGAAGGCGATACGGAAGGCGATCGCCACATCAAAAATTCTATCAAAAAAACTCCCTTGACTGCCATTAACCGCTTCATTTCTGGCTTAAGCATTGCAAAAAAAATTACTTATGGCTACTCGCTAGCAATTGGAATAGCCGTACTAGGAACCACAGGAGGAATGCTCTGTGGAGACTATTACCAAAAGCAAGCTTTCCAAGCTCTAACCTTCGCTGATGAGCAACAACATTTGCTCAGCGATTTAGAATATTCCGTGCAAGCAGTGCAGTCACATCCCAAACGCTTAATCTCAGTTTTGGGAGATTCAATCTGGTTTGAATATGAAACTGCTAAGTTCTTGAAAGATGTGGATGTAGTCAAAAAACATATTGCAGAACTAGCTTTTTTTACGGAAGAACATTCCACAGAATTAGCAGTTAATTCTTCTGAATTAAAGGAACTGTTAAACGGTTACACAACGGCGACAGATTCGTATTCTCAATTGCTCAAATCTTTTTGGCAAGAAATAGCTCCCTCCTCACTAAAACCAGAGGAAGTGGAAGATGCACAGCAGCAGGTATTGGATTTAATCAGAGGGGATAAAGCAGTTAAGCTCGATGTGAAGTTTGAGCGGCTGTCAGAGAGTTTGAGCTTGATGACACAAGTAGCTAAGGCACAGCAGGGACAAGCTTACATTAATTTTAATAGAGCTGAGGAATTGCGAGTGCAAATCATCGTAGTGAGTATGTTAGTGTCAGTCGCGATCGCTATTTTTCTAGCCATCTGTACCAGCCGCGCGATCGCCCTTCCTCTCCAAGCGGTAACGAGGGTTGCTAAAACTATTACTCAACAAGCAAATTTTGATTTGCAAGTACCTGTCACCACAGAAGATGAAGTGGGTACCTTAGCCAAATCCATCAATCAATTAGTTGAATGGGTAGCAGAATACACCCATGAATTAGAACAGGCTCGCCAAACTTTGGAAGAGCGAGTAGAACAAAGAACAGAAGAACTTACAGCAGCGCTTCACGAACTCAAACACACCCAAATCCAGTTAATTCAAACCGAAAAAATGTCCAGTTTAGGTCAGATGGTGGCAGGGGTAGCCCATGAAATAAACAACCCTGTTAACTTTATTCACGGCAATCTAGAATATGCTAGCGAGTATATTATAAATTTGCTAAATTTACTTAGTCTCTATCAGCAGGAATACCCGCAACCAACAGAGGCGATCGCAGAAGAAATCGCAGAGATAGAACTAGACTTTCTCAGAGAAGATTTACTAAAACTGCTTGAATCTATGAAAATCGGTTCAGAACGCATCAGGCAAATAGTTTTGTCTTTGCGAAACTTCTCTCGTTTAGATGAAGCTCAAATGAAATTAGTTGATATCCATGAAGGCATTGACAATACACTATTGATTTTGAGCAGCCGCCTCAAGCAGGGAATTGAAGTTGTAAAAAACTATGGAGAATTGCCCGAAATAGAGTGTTATCCAGCGCAGCTAAATCAAGTATTTATGAATATTATAGTAAATGCGATAGATGCACTAGAAGAGTCATCGCATAACTCTAAAAAAGGTAAAACTCCTCAGATTTTCATTCAGACGCAAAAGTTGGATAGTAGCCAAATTCTGGTGCGAATTAGCGATAACGGGCCTGGCATTTCACTCGCAATCCAAAGCAAGCTATTTGACCCATTTTTTACAACTAAAGCACCAGGAAAAGGCACTGGTATTGGCCTCGCGATTTGCTACCAGATTGTGGAAAAACATGGGGGTAAAATAGAGGTAATTTCATCTTTGGGAGGGGGAGCAGAGTTTGCGATCGCACTCCCCGCCTCCTCTCAAACTTGAAGCTACGTATTGTCTATTATCAGGACATTAATGTGTTAACAACGACAAATAATTTCTAATTCGACCTATGGAGAATAGCGGACTCGAACCGCTGGCCTCTGCGGTGCGATCGCAGCGCTCTACCAACTGAGCTAATTCCCCTGATTGAGTTTTAATTTAGCATTTTAGATGCGGGATTGCCGAATCTAAAAGGCTTACAGGTCTTGCTTGCTTTCGCTTTGGCAGACCGTCACCTACGTTAGCACGTAACTGCTAAAAAGGTCAAGTTTTTTCCGCAGCCGACTCAGTGGGCGCGATCGAGCAAACTTGCGCCACTCTGTCCAACTCTAAATCAGCAAAATAGTCCACCGTCCAATTGGCTTGGCGCTGGATCATGTGAAACGGGTAAGTGTGAGTCACACCCGCAACCTGAATCCCCGCTTTTTTCGCCGCTTCAATCCCCGCAAAAGTATCTTCTAGCGCCAAACACTCGATCGGTTGCAGGTTAAAGTCGGGATATTTCTGGTTGAAAAGTTCAACAGCCAATAGATAGCCGTCGGGTGCTGGTTTGCTCGCCGTCAAGTCGTCGCCTGCGACAATGAACTCAAAGTTTGCTGCCAAACCAGCCCGATGTAACACCAATTCTATCTCCGATCGCATTGCCCCGCTAACTACGGCCATTTTTAGTCCGGCGACCCGAATTTTGTCAATAAATTCTGCCAAACCCGGATAAATCGGCACTTTCTCCAAAGTATCTATTTGAGCTTTGTAAGCTTGGGCCTTGCGCTGCTGCAGTCGCTCAAGATATGTTTCTGTCAGAAATCGTCCCCGGCGCTCCAGCAGTGCGGTAATGCAAGCGCAATCGCTTTTTCCCAAACAAACTTCTCGAAACTCCCCACGTTTGAGCTGGAGATTTTCATCGAGCATCAATCGATCGATTATTTTCTCGTGAATCGGCTCGTCATTAACAATCACGCCATTAAAATCAAATAAAACTGCTTTTAGAGTCATTAGTCATGAGTCATTAGTCATTAGTTTGCTAACAGTTAACCATTAACAGACAACAGTTAATAGATCAAGCAGGAGCTGGAATGCCCGGTAAATCCCCATCAAAATCAGGAGTTCGATCGCGCAAATTCCACCCCCTCGCCACCCTCACCTGTTCCAAATCTTCCCCCGGCAAAGGTTTCACGCCCTGCGTCACCTGATTCACCCACCAGTGTTCGTGAGTTTGCACCGCCGCGAATCCAGCCGCCCCCGCCCAAGCATCGAGGCTGCCAGCCGCGTAAGACTTAATATAAGGCTCCTCAAAGATATCAGTCAGCCACTCTGTCTGCCGCAAAGTTTTTTGGTTTCCGTCCAAAATTGCCACTTGTCCCCCAACCTTCAGCAGGCGGAAGCTTTCTCGCAAAATTGCCCGCGAGACAGCAGGCGGCGTCTCGTGAAACAGCAAGGAAGCTGCGACTAAATCGAAGCTGGCATCGCCAAAAGCAACGCTTTCGGCATTTCCGTGCAACCACTCGATATTTAAGCCGGCTTTTTGCGCTTTCATGTCGGCAACTACCAGCATATAAGGCGACAAATCCAGCCCGACAACTTCCGCTTCGGGAAAGGCTTGCTTGAGCATGAGCGTTGTCGAACCGGTGCCGCATCCCAAATCTATAATTCGGCGCGGTTTCACCCGCACAGCGTCAATTAAGCCTTGCCTGACGACTGTTTCGTGGGGAGGCAAAACATATTGCGTGATTGGATCGTAGGAAACGGCGGCACTGGGGTTGAGGTAGCCGCGTTTAATGCCGTGAAAGTTTTGGCTGGTGTAATATTCGGGATAAACTAAGTCGGGTTGTCGGTAGCGATCGCCCGCTGTTTCCCAGTCGATACCTTCGTAGAGTCGTTTCAGTGCTTGTTCGTCGATCGCCAGTCGAATCAGGGGCGACAAAAAGCGCTCGAAAATTGTATCCTTGCCAACAGCCATAAAACTCCTTTAACCAAAACTAAAACTTTTCTAATTTTAGCCAACGGTCGTAAGTTTAGCATTAATTAAAACTGTTGAGTCCCTCTTCTCTCTTCCCTGTATCCGTTACCTCCGTTACAAAATCCGTAGGCTTCCTTTCCCACTTCCTTCTTATACCTGTTTCAAAAATAAATGCAACTAGAGGCAAGCTCCCAACATTATTTCATCAGTCATTACCCATTCTAGAATCTAAAATCTAAAATGGTATTACTTCCCGTTACTAATAGGAATTTTTACCAAAAACTCCGTGCCGCCGCCCGGGGGTTGAGAAATTTTGATGCTGCCGCCGTGTCCATCCACTACAATCTTGTAGCTAATTGCTAACCCCAAACCAGTGCCTTGGCCCACTGGTTTAGTAGTAAAAAATGGGTTATAAATTTTGTCTTTAACGCTGTCGGGAATGCCGGGGCCGTTGTCGGCGATCGCCACTTTCAGAAATTTACCGCCATTTTCGCGAACTACTCCCGTGGAAATTGTAATGATTTTATCTAGGCGATCGATCTCGTTCAAGGCATCGATCGCATTGCTCAGCAAGTTCATAAAAACCTGATTGAGCTGAGACGGATAGCACTCGACTGAAGGCACTTTTCCGTATTTCTTGACTATATAAATTCTATTTTTGATGCGGTTGGAGAGCAACAGCAAGGTATTTTCTATACCTTCGTGAATATCCGCCTGCTTTTTGTCAGATTCATCAAGGCGAGAAAAGTTACGCAAAGAAAGAACGATGTTGCGAATGCGCTCGGTTCCTATTTTCATAGAATCCAATATATGCGGCAAATCTTCCTCGATAAAGTCTAACTCGATTTCTTCGGTAAAGTCTGCGATTTCCGGGGGGACTTCCGGGAACGTTTGTTTGTATAAACTCACCAATTCTAATAAATTTTTAGTATATTTGCTGGTGTGAGGTAAATTAGCCGAAATGAAGTTAACCGGGTTGTTTATTTCGTGCGCTATCCCAGCTACCATTTGACCTAGTGATGACATTTTTTCGCTCTGCACTAAATGAGTTTGAGTCTTTTTCAGTTCATTTAAGGCACTATTAAGGAGTTTTACTTGGTCTTGGGTTTGACTGTAAAGGTGAGCTTGAGTAATTGCGATCGCCAGTTGGTCGGCTACAGCTTTTAAGAGTTGGATTTCCTCCTTGCTCCAAAGCCAATGAGTAACGTGGCTGCAAATTAAATAACCCTGCGGCTGGTTCTGAGTATGGACAGGTACGGCTAAATAGCTATTAGCTTTAAATTCGGGCGGTTGAGTTACACCCTCCGCCCAAGTGTCGCTCGAAAGAATAATTGGTTCGCCTTGAGCGCTCCGTACTAACACATTTTCGAGAAAGTAAGGCTCAAACTTTATGGCTTGTGTCCTAGAATCAGATGGGCAACATTCCCAGAGGATTTGTAACATTTTTTCTTGCGGTTTGTACCAACCAAAAGCAGCCCGTTCTAGGTGCAGCAAACTTGCTATTTCTTCGACTGTACTTTGCACAATTTGGTCTAATTCCAGGGAAGCGCGAATGCGTCCAGCAATCCGGTTGAGCATGGCTTCTCGCTCCGCTTGAGCGCGATTGTTTTCGGAGGAGTAAATTAGCCAAATGGCTGCTAGCATTGCCGGGACGAGCAGTCCGGCGACTACGGATGTCAGCAAATTTAATGCTTGCAGTTGGGATTCAATATTTTCGCGGGGAATTACTAAAGCCATCGACCAGTTAACTTCCTTGAGGGGAGCATAGGCCACATACACCCATTTATGATCTATTTTTACCAGTTCGATGTTCGTCTGGCGGTAGATCATCTGCCGCGCAATTGTGGAGAGTGCGGGGTCTTGTGACTGTAAGAAGCTTGGGGTCTCCCGGTCGATATTTCCGATTAAGTTACTGTTGGGATGAACAATTGGCACTCCTTGTGAATTGAGCGCAAAAGCATAACTGTCAGAACCGTACAGTAAGCTGTTAGCGACCGATGTTACTCGGTCTAATTTAATGCTGCCCGATAGGGTTCCAATTACTTGATTGGGAGCGGGGGGTAAGGCCCAAATAGGAGCTGAAATGATGATCGTCGGAACTTTTGTACTGCGGCCGATCAGCGGGTCGGAAACGTTGAGCTGCCCTGCCATTGCTTTTTTAAAGTGTTGGCGGTCTTTGTTGTTCGCGCGGTTGCCTAGAGTGTTGATAAACGATCCGTCCGGTTGAGTTAATGACAGGATGAAATACTCTTTTAACCTGTATATTTCTCCTTGCAACCTGGGTTCGACTAATTTCCAATTGAGAGTGTTAACCGTAGGATCGTAAGCAAGGGTTTCTATTTCTGCTTTGCGAGTGCTGAGCCAGCGGTCGATTTCGTCAGTGCCTTTTTCTAGTTTTAATAGTGCTATTTGCTTTAAATTGTCGAGGATTAGCCCGCGCACAAAAAAATAGCTGATGCAAGCAGTTGTGCTAATGGTTAAAGCCGTGGTGGCCAGAATTAGCAGGGTCAGCAAATGGCGGCGCTGCCGTCTGTGCTGCCAAAGACTGTGCGCTTGCTGCCACCTTGATTGAGCAGAATTGGTGATGTTTTCCCAAAAGTGGCGCAGGTTTTTTGTTTGGTGTGGGGGCGCCGCAGACACAGATCCGGCTTGATTTGCTGGGTTTTGCATCATCAAATGTTCTCTCCGAATCAAATTCATCAAACGGTATTGGTCATTCGGCAGAATTAATATCAGGCAAGTCGTGAGACCACTTTCAGAAAATAATGCAACTGTAGGCCGGTGCTCCCGACCCTGGTAGTCATCAGTCATTCCGAATCTAAAATCTCAAATCTAAAATTTAAAATGGTATGACTTGCATTCCTGACTCCAAACAATTCTTATTCCGAGCGCACGATCGCCTTCTATTTTGGCATCAATTTTATATTTCGACCTTCGGTTTACCTACTTGAGGTTAGTGCTTTACGATATCTTTAATATCTATCTTGTTTGTATAACAAAATAATTGTAAATAACACAGAGAAAATACGGAGTTTTTTAAATTAGCAATGTATTATAATGTATGGGAAAAACACTATTGACAATTTTACCAATTTGCGCTGTGGTTTCAAGGGGAAATTTTTTCGTCTAAAGCTTTCTTAGCCAAGCGGGTTGCATAAACGGTGAGGGCGATCGTTGCTAGCAAACCAATGCCGTAGAGAGCCCACTCAGGAGCAGTGCGCGATCGCCCTTGCGCTCCAAGTGCAGTCAAACTCCCGGCCAAGGAACCGATATAAACATACATGACAGTTCCCGGAATCATGCCGATCCAAGATGCCAAAAAATAGTCTTTTAAAGATACCTGCGTGACTCCGAAAGCATAGTTAAGTAAATTAAACGGAAAAATGGGAGAAAGCCGCGTCAGCAGCACAATTTTCCATCCTTCCGAAGCAACTGCGGAGTCGATCGCCTTAAATTTTTGATTGCCCTCTATCTGTTTGGAAACCCAGTCGCGAGTTAAATACCTTCCTGTTAAAAAAGCGCAAGTTGCGCCTAAAACCGAGCCGATGGAAACACAAACCGAACCGCCAACGACTCCGAACAAAACGCCAGAACCGAGAGTCAGCAAAGAACCAGGGATAAATAGAACCGTTGCTACAATGTAAATTAGAATAAAAGCTGCCGGGCCCCAAGGGCCGAGACTCGCGATCGACTCCAGCGCATTTTTCAGAATTCCTTGGAAGTTGAAAAACTTGGTCGCAGCAATTAAAGCCACAGCTAAACCAATCCCTAAAATCAGCTTCCACCTGTTTGATGTTGGGGGATTTTCACCGGGCGATCGCGAATCATTCATTACCTCAACTCTCCACTCTCAATAATATGGGCATGGGGCATTGGGCCCAAAAGCATGGGGAATCGGGAATCGGGAATCGGGAATCGGGAATCGGGCCCAAGAGCATAGTTTCTTCCTTCTTCCTTATTCCTTATTCCTTATTCCTTATTCCTTCTTCCTTCTTCCTTCTTCCTTCTCAAATCAAAGTACCGCCGCAGCTAGAACCGCAACCCGCCGTACAGCCATAACAATAAGCTGCAGTTTGCACCTCTTGAATCACATCTAAACTGCCAGATTCGAGCAATTTAGCAACAGTTATCTTTTCCCCGCTGCCAGTTTTCGCGGGCAAATTTTCCATTTGGTTAAAATCGCAGTCGTAGACATTGCCCAAATAGTCGATCGACAATTCGTTGCGGCACATTAAATGTTCCAGAGTACCGGGGTTAAAATTCTCCTCCAAAAACCCCAGATAAGGCTTGTGCAGTTTCTTATGTTCCAAATGAAACTTAGTCCGTCCCACCGGCAAATTAGTAATCGCGAACAATTGATTAAAACAAATCCCAAAATGTTCGGCTAAATAAATCTTGTAATCTTGCTCTAACTTGCCTTGTTCCGGTGTTAGCGAAAACTTGTCTGTAGCCGGCACTTGTGGATTGTACACCAAATCTACAATTAAATTTGGGTTTTTCCCGTATCCCAACTGATTTAGCTTTTGCAGCGCCCGAATCGAACTGTCAAAAACACCGTTGCCGCGCATTTTGTCCACATTGTCAGCTTGGTAGCAGGGAAGCGACGCCACAATTCTGAGTTGGTGCTGCGCGCAATATTCGGGAATATCTTCAAAACCTTTTTCAAAGTAAATCGTCAAATTAGAACGAACAATTACCTCTTTACCTGCCGCCCTAGCAGCTTCCGCTAGCGGTTTAAAACCGTAAAGCATTTCGGGAGCACCGCCGGTGAGGTCAACAGTTTGAATTTGAGGAAAGCGGCGAATGATTTCAATTAATTGGTCGCAAATTTCCGGGGAAAGTTCTTCTGTTCGTTTCGGGCTAGCTTCTACGTGGCAGTGAGTGCAAGCGAGATTGCAGCGTTTGCCGAGATTAATTTGTAAAACTGTAATCTGCTTTTTAGTTAAAGCTGAGTTAATTTTGTTTTTGAAAGGCGTGACTGCTGTCTGAATCATGTGCTCACCTTTTGGTTTGTGCTCGCAACGAATGTAGAGGCGTTCCGGCGGAACGCCTCTCATAATTTAGCACTAATTCTTTGGATGCGACAGCGACTAATTTGAATGATTGGCCACAAAGTTAATTGAAACTCACATCTTGCACCATTCTTAAGAACAGGCTTTCCGGCCTGTTCCACAAAAGTTAATTTTCTTGTGGGGTGGGCATCCTGTCCGCCCGTCTACTTAATCTTACTTGAGAGAGTCAACTAATGTTTCAACTCGTGCTTTAATTTCATCTCGAACGCGGTGAAAAGTTTCTATGGGTTGTCCGTCGGGGTCGTCGAGTTGCCAATCTTCAAACACTTCTCGCAATACCCACGCTTCGGGTAAATTCACGCCGCAGCCGCACAAAGAAATTACTGCATTGTAGTCTTCTGCATTGAATTCGCTTAAGGGGTTTGATGTTTGATCGGTGATATCAATGCCGATTTCTGACATGACTTGAATTGCTGTCGGATGAACTCTGCTTGATTCTAACCCGGAACTGGTGACTCCAATCTTTCCGGCTCCGATGGTTTTAGCGAATCCTTCTGCCATTTGCGATCGGCAGGAGTTTCTTTTGCAAACAAACATGACTTTTTTCATGGTTTTGGTTGGTTGTGAGTTGTTAGTTGTTGGTTATGGGTTGTTGTCGGGGTTCCAGCGGTTTCTAAGCGCCCGGTAATTCAAGGGCGCGATTTGCTAGTGCGATCGCCTCTTTAGCTGCTTGTTCCTTGCGTTCGCTGTAGCGATCGGTCAAATAGTCGGTTTGCTCCCGCAACAACAAGGTAAACTTGTACAGTTCCTCCATTACGTCGATCGCGCGATCGCGATAAGGCGAATCCTTCATCGTCCCATCGTCATTAAACTCCTGATAAGCTTTCGCAACCGAAGACTGATTCGGAATCGTAAACATCCGCATCCACCGGCCCAAAATTCTCAAAGTATTGACAGCATTAAAAGATTGCGAACCACCGCTAACTTGCATCACCGCCAAAGTTCGACCTTGAGTCGGTCTGACAGCCCCAATGCTTAAAGGAATCCAGTCAATTTGATTTTTCATAATGCCGGTAATATTGCCGTGCATTTCTGGACTAGACCACACTTGACCCTCCGACCACAGGCTCAATTCCCGCAACTCTTGAACCTTCGGATGAGTATCGGGAACGCTGCCGTAAATCGGCAATTCAAGAGGATTGAAAAATCGAACTTCTGCACCCAAATCCTCAATAATTCTCGCCGATTCTTCCGCCAACAAGCGGCTGTAAGAACGCTCTCGTAACGAGCCGTATAAAAACAGAATTCTCGGTTTGTGCGTAAAACTTGTCATGATACTTTCAATTAAAATCCCGAAATCCGTTAGATATTTCCCGATAAACTGCGACTGCTAATTGTGCTCCCCAAATAGGAGCAACCCAGTAAACCCAGTGGTGTTCCCAAATGCCGCCCACTAAAGCCGGGCCGAGAGAGCGTGCTGGATTCATACTCGCTCCGGTAATCGGCCCCATAAATGCAGCTTCTAACCCTACAGTTAACCCAATTGCTATCCCGGCAAAGCCGATGTGAGCGCGTCTATCTAGTCCCGAGCCGAGGATAACAAACATTAAGATAAAGGTCAAAACAGTTTCTAAAATTAGAGACTGCAACCAGTGACCATTAAGAGGGATAGTTGCACCGAGATTTGCTACTTCACCTAAAGTAATTAGCAGCAGTTGAGAAGCTGCGATTGCACCCGCACACTGCGCTAAAACGTAAGGCAAAACTTTATATTTTGGGAAAAAACCGCTCGCCCAAAACCCTAAAGTTACGGCAGGATTAAAGTGTGCACCGCTGATGTGTCCGATCGCGTAAATCATGGCACATACTACTGCACCAAATACAAAACTGACGCCTAAATGAGTTACGGAACCCGCGCTAGTTTTGTTAACCATCACCGCACCGGTGCCGGCAAAAACCAAAATAAATGTACCTAGAAATTCGGCGATCGCCTCTCGCCTGCAATCGGGCCGAGCACAAGCTAACCGATGAGCTGTTGCATCCATCGCTCTCAACTAATTGGTTCCATCACATCATATCAATAAAAATTGATATGTCAATCCTCAAACAAGCCGTATCAGTATTTGAGTGATTAAGAAATGTTGATAGGTTAAACCGCGTCGGAACAGGGGCGCGCCGGCAGGATCTGGCTGAAGCGGCGGTATTCGGCGAGGTACTGTTCGAGGGCGACAAACTGCGTCAAATTGAGGCTGTAGTAAATCCAGCGGCCTTCTTGGCGGCTGCGGACTAAACCGGCTTCTTTTAGGGTTTTGAGGTGGAAAGAGAGTTTAGGCTGAGAGACAGAAAGTCGATCGCACAATTCGCACACGCACAACTCCTGTTCCCGCAGCAACTCCAAAATTTGAATCCGCAGGGGGTCGGAAAGAGCGTGAAAGCCAGCACCAATCAATTTATCTGCAACAGGCGGCGCGATCGTAGAATTTTTAACCATAAATTACCCTTAAATTTTTATTCAAGAACTCCAGGCGCGATTTCTTGTTTTTACCGTTAGATTTGGTAAGGTTATCCTTTGATGGCAATCCCAAATCAACTGCGAACTCTTTATCTTCTAGGACTAACGATTAATTCTCTTAGCGATGCAACACCCAGTAAGCGCAGCCACTGATTGTAGCAGCAATTGGCAAGGTCAAAATCCATGATAGTAGAATCTGATAGAAAACGCGCACATTAGCTTTTTTTGAAATCAATCCAACACCAAAAATTGAACCTACCGAAACATGGGTAGTAGAAACTGGAAGCCCATAACGACTGGCCACAATAACTAAAAATCCAGTCACTAAGTTTGCTACCAGCCCTTGACCGGTATTCATTGCTGTCAGCTTTTTGCTCATGGTTTCTGCCACTTTTTTAGCATTCAATAAACCGCCGATCGCCATTCCCAAAGCTACTGCCAAACTTCCCCACTGAACTGATATTGATTGACCCACTAACATGAGCGAAACAATTTTCGGCGTATCGTTCAATCCTCTGGCAAAACTGACGATTCCCGCACTCATAAAATGGCAAACATCCACTAACTTTTGGCTGGGGATTTGTAAGAAATTTCCCCGGTACCTTTGCGTGCATTTATCTAGAGAATCGACGGCGACATCAGCGGTTGTGATGCACTTAAGTATGTTAGTTGCATCGGGCTGGGGAATCGGAATAATCTGTTGAATTTGACCAGCGCAAATACACCATTCTTTCTGGATTCCTAAATAAACTCGCAGGTAGCGAGACAGCGCATAAATTAAAGCTCCTAATAGAATCGCAATCATGGGACTCAGCAACAAAGGCATTAGAAAATTTTTCTGCAAGGCAGTAAAATTAACTTGAGTACCAATTGCTACTAAACCTGCACCGCTAAGGGCACCTGTAAGACCGTGAGTTGTGGAAATAGGGAATCCAGTTAAGGTAGCAAGAATAACGGTTAAACCCGCAGCGATCGCGACTGCCAAATGAAAATCTTGACCATTGGCGATCTCGTCGGGAACTAGCCCTTTTCCCGAAAAGCTTTTTACCAGCGTTTCTGCTAAAAAAATAGAAAATATTGAACCTGCAAATGTTGTGATAGTTGCCCAACCAATTGCTGTTTTATAGTTCGTGGTCTGACTGCCAAACAGTGTCGCCACGCCTTTAAAATTATCATTAGCACCCTTGCAGTATGCTAAAAAAAACGTGGCGATAAATAGGGCAATAAGTAACATTCTCTTACTCAGAATAAGTGTGGTTTATTTAAAACTCTTTTTGACCAGGGCCGCTACAGCACCGAATTTGATTGTATAGACACAGGTGCATCAAAAAAAATAATGAAAATATTAAGATTTCTTTGGAAGGCGAGCGATCGCATCTTAATTTCGCGCCAGCAACATGGCCACGATATTGAACAATATTATAATTAAGGCTCGGCGATCGCTTCCCGTACGCTCAATTCACCGATTCACTTAGGATTTTGTACCCTTGCAGGCACATCAGTGAGTCCGGCTTTCTGCATCAGCGAAATCACCCCTATAGACAGAATTCCCCCAATAATTGCCCCGACAACAACCAGGATAATAAAGACTTTTTGCAGAGTTTTTTTAGTTGCCGGGTGGTACTGTCTCGGCAATGCTTCACCTTGATCGTCAACTTCTTGCTCCAAGGGGTCTAGGGGATTGGAGGGATTTGAGTTAAAGGGATTGGGCGCTTGATTCATGGTTAGTTTGAGTTAAAGGAGATTGACAACTATTTTAACTTGCGATTTAGCCTTGCAGCTTAAATAATACATTCGGGTTTTAGTGAATACTCTATAAATTTTATTAAGATTGCTAAAATACGGATTAACCCGGTTTATTCAATAAACCGGGTTTTTCAACATACTAAAAGTTTTATGTCACGCTTCTGCTTTGGACAGGCGATCGAGAGAAATTGTTGCTGCCTTAGATACTTGAGAATTCCTATCTTTTTCTAAGTATTTCAAAGCCGAAACGCTCTTAACACTCGGCAAATTGCCCAAAGCTTCAGCCAGCCTCTGGCGAATCAGCCAATCTTCCGACTGAGCAAAATTGAGGATGCGATCGATCGCCCCAATTTCCTTAATTTCCCCCAAAGCCGAAATTGCCGCCTGCTGGATCACCACTTGCTCGCT
Source organism: Microcoleus sp. MON1_C1 (assembly GCF_036701945.1). NCBI lineage: Bacteria > Bacillati > Cyanobacteriota > Cyanophyceae > Oscillatoriales > Microcoleaceae > Microcoleus > Microcoleus sp. MON1_C1. The sequence goes on from NZ_JAUBRO010000028.1 coordinate 46,215, forward strand.
GTCGAGAGCTTTCAGCAGCACGTCGCGAGCTCGGGGATCTTTGAGATTTCCCAGAGAAACAGCAGCACTGAAGCGCACCAGCCATTGAGTATCTTCGTAAAAAGCCCGCACCAAAGCGTCAAAAGCTCTGATATCTTCCAGATAGCCCAAAGCACCCGCAGCGTCAGCGCGAATGCCGTAATCCGGGTCTGTTTCTAGCAATTTGACTAAAATAGGATAGCACTCTGCTGTCGGTTTGACCCCGAGAGCAAACACAGCCATCGATCGCACTTGCAAACTTTCGTCGTTCAACACCTTTTTAATCAAAGGCACCGCCTCTGCAGCAGGCACGTTCCGCAAGTTGGCCAAAGCCACCATTCGATCGGCTGAATTTTCGCTTTCTAACTTGGCTGCAATTTGCTCTAAGCTTAAAGTTGTCATTATGGATAAATCTTGTAGTAAAACTTTACATTCGGGTTATTTTGATTATAGGAGAGTCTCAGGAGAAAAGCAGGCAGTAAAAACCGCCCAAGGATTTGAGATCCGTGAGATTGCGAATTAGTGGCACCATTAATCTAAAGCTCAGATTGCGTGGAAATAATCAATGAGAAAGTTTATTATTTAAATCCCAAGCACAGGCGAGGTGTTTCTGCCGTTCCCTAAGGCTTTGCCCGATAGTTAGCCGCCCTCTGACAACCTGCAATCAACTATGCCGTTTTACCACCCGCCCTTTTACTCCTCAGCCTTAGAACAAGCGATCGACCGCTACCCCCTAACTGCCGGGCCAGAAACTTCCTTAGCAGCGGCGATCGCCCTGATGAGTCAGTTGCAAAACAGTTGTCCCCTAGTCAAAACACCTGTACCCTCAGACCGGGGGGGGATGACCGAAACCTCTCTGCCGGACAAGGTGCGGGCCCGGTGCGTGCTCGTCGTGCAGAACCAGCAGACTATTACCACAGGGAACTTATCCGATAGCCCCAGCCGCGGACTGTTAATCGGCATATTAACTCCCGCCGACTTAGTGAGGCTGATAGCTTCTGGCAAAATAGACACCCAGCACAAAGTAGCCCTGCACAAAATACCAATTTCTGAAGTGATGTCGCCGGTTTCGGTCTCCCTCACAGAATCCGACGACCAAGACGTGTTTACCGCTTTATCCTTATTTCGCCAGCACAAGATTCGCTATTTGCCGATCGTCAATCAATTGGGCCACTTGGTAGGAGTGCTGACGCGGGAAAGAATTCGCCAAGTATTGCAGCCTTCAAACATTCTCAAATTGCGGCGGGTAGCAGAATTGATGACTACGCCAATTACAGCACCCCACACCGCCTCGCTGCAGAGTATAACCGAACTGATGTCAGAGCATCAAGTCAGTTGCGTAGTCATCACAAAAAACAAAGAATTAACAATGGAGAAGCCCAAAGATGACTATACCTCCATTTTTCACTATTCCTTTCACCAACCCCTGGGAATTGTTACCGAATACGATATCGTGCAGGCACAGTTTCTCGAACTAAATTTCGAGCAAACCCCAGCTCAAAAAGTCATGAGAACTCCCCTGCAATTTCTTCAACCTTCCGATTCCCTGTGGACGGCCCACAAAGAAATGCAGCAGCAACAAGTGCAGCGGTTGGTCGTGTGCGGCGGGCGCGGAGAACTGTTGGGAATTATTACTCAGACCAGCTTGCTCAGAGTCCTCGACCCCACCGAAATGTACCGAGTTGTCAAACAGTTGCAGCAGTCGGTTTATCAACTGCAAGCCGAAAAAGTGGAACTGCTGCAAAGCCGCAACGCCAAACTGGAACAGCAGGTGCGGGAACGGACGGCAAAACTCCACGAACAATTGCAGCGCGATCGGCTGTTAACTCACATTTCCTTGCGGATTCACCAATCCTTAAACCTCGAAGAAATTCTCAACGCCAGCGTCGATGAAGTCCGCCAAGTTTTGCAAGCTGACCGAGTAGCAATCCTGCATTTAGAGTCCAGCAATTACGGCATTGTAGTGGCAGAATCCGTTGCCGAAAATTGGCCTTCAATCTTGGGAGAAATCATGCCGGATAATATTTGGCAAGAATCTGCTTCTGTGATCGAACAGGAAATTTATGCGGTTCCGGATCTCGACCAAGCCTGTTTGAGCGCCGAAAAATATGCCCGGTTCCAGCAAGCGCAAATCAAAGCTTATTTGATTGTACCAATTTTGCAAGACGGCAATTTGTGGGGGATGATGTGTGTCCATCAGTGTTCCCAATCCCGTCAGTGGCAACCTTCGGAAGTGGATTTGCTGCTGCAACTGGCAACTCAAATCGCGATCGCCATTCAGCAAGCCCAACTCTATCAGCAAGTCCAAAATCTCAACACCGACCTGGAACGCCAAGTCCAAGAACGCACCGCCGAATTGCAGCAAAAAGTTCACGAACTCCAGCATTTAAACGTCCTCAAAGATGAATTTCTCAGCACCGTTTCTCACGAACTGCGGACGCCTTTAGCTAATATAAAAATGGCTATTCATATGTTGAGAATTTCTCCCACGCTAGATCGGCGCCAGATTTATCTAGAAATTTTAGAAACAGAATGTACTAGAGAAACAGATTTGATTAATGCTTTGCTAGATTTGCAGCGGCTCGAAGCCGCAACTTGTCCGATCGACCTCGAACCAGTAAACTTAGAAGTCTGGCTGCCTACTATTATCGACCCGTTTTACACCCGGGCCCACGACCGCCACCAGGATTTGCGAGTAGAGTGCGATCGCCACCTCCCCACGATCAGTTCCAACCGCGCTAGTTTGGGACGAATTTTAGCCGAGCTCCTCAACAATGCGTGCAAATATACTGCCAATGACGGCGAAATTTTTCTGAAAGTTGAGTGCAAAAACGGAGACGGGGAACAGGGAGGACAAAGGACAAATTCGCGACAAGCAAGTGCCGTGGCTTCAGAAATCCAATTTACACTCAGCAATCAATCGTCCATTTCCATAGAGGAATTGCCTCGAATTTTTGAGAAATTTTATCGAGTTCCCAACGCCGATCCTTGGAAACAAGGAGGTACAGGTTTGGGTTTAGCTTTGGTTCAAAAACTTGTCGAACAGTTGCAGGGAAAAATTGAGGTTGAAAGCCGGAATGGCTGGACTAATTTTACCGTCACATTTCCTACCAACCCGGATGGAAATTAGTCCGCCATCAGTCAATTTTAGATTTTAGATCTTAGACTTCGGTCTAAGAGGTTCGGCGAGCGCTTAGTCAAGTCGCGCTCACTCGAACGATTTTAGATTTTCGATTTACTCCACAGACGAATCTGGGAGCTTGAACAAGAGTCTAAAATTTTGGCAGTTCCATGACTCCTGTCGGGGGCTGGTATTCATTTTTTGGGGGTCAGCTTTTTTGGGTGTCACTCTTTTTTAGGAGCTAGTTTGTGGATACGAGACGGTGTTGGTGCCAAATTCAAATATTCATTTTTATCTTCAACAACTGATGATCTAGCTGCTGGATACTTCTTGCGTTTAGTGGCATGATTCGCAACTGTGCCCAAGCATGGTATGCCAAAATTTTCTAATTGACTGAAAACTTTTTGGACTAAAGAAAAGGGAACCTGGCGAAGTGCTACAACCATCAGTATGCCATCGGTGCGCGCCGCTAAAAAATTCGCATCTTTACTGTCCGCCAGCGGCGGCGTATCGTAGATAACTAAGTCAAATTTTGCCTGAAGTTCTTCCATTAAATACTGCATCTGAGATGATGCCAGCCGTCTGGCAGTACCAGGCTCCGGGAGACCGGCAGTTAATACAAAAAGATTATCTGCTAGATGCGATCGTTGGATAATTTCATGGGGTTCGTTTTTATTATCGAGCAAGTTGCTCAATCCCTTGACATTAGGCAGTTCCAACAGCAAGTGCAGGCTGGGGGAATGCAAATTCGCGTCTACTAACAGCACTCGCTGACCCGCCAGCGCTGCCACGTGAGCTAAGTTTAAAGCAACGGTAGACTTGCCTTCGCCAACTGTAGCCGAACCAATTGCCAAAGAGCTAATCGTTCGATTTGAAGAAAGAAAGCGGATATTAGTATAAAGAGAGTCAAAAGCTTCTATAAATCCCGCAGCATTTTTCTTATTACCCTCTTTTCCTTCAAGATAAGCATAGGCATTAGCAATAGAAGGCGGCAATTTTCTAGCATTTTTGTCAAGAGGAATTGCTCCCAATAAAGGTGCTTCAACCGCATCTTTAACGTCATCAGCACAGTAGAAAATATTGCGTAACTTTTCAATTAGGATAGCCGTTCCCAGACCCAAAACTAGCGCCCCAACAACTGCCATCACCAATTTGTTTTTAGCTTTCGATGGAACAGGAATCAACTCGCCCTTCTCATCTCGCGGTATGCCTGGTTCAGAAACTATTTCCCAAGGTACTTGGCTTTGAGCTGCTTGGACGCGCAGAGTTTCCCGCTGACTTAAAAGTTGATCGCGGGTGCGGGCAGCTACTTCTAATTGCTGTTGTAGTTCGTTGTAGCGGCGGGCTATGGTGGGGAATTCTGTTGCTTGTCGGTTTAGATTGTTTTTAGTTTGGGTGATTGCTTGAAGGCGAGCTTCTAAGACTTCAACTTGGTTAGCAGTATCAACCAATTGTTTAATCAAGCCTATGCGAATAGAATTTTGAAAATTCTGAACTTTAGAATTAGCTTGGGTGCCTACTAAATTTTGCCCCAAAATTCGAGCAGTTTGCTGGTTGAGCAAAGCTACTAAATTTGCCCGCTTGCGCTCTAAAGCTTCCACTATAGGGTTAGCAGATTTAAAACGAGCTGTTTCTACAGCAATCTGACCTTCTACTTCCTTAACCTTGGTCAGCAACTCTTTATATTGAGGTTCTTCGCTTAAAGCTGAAGCGGCAATAGCTTCATTTGGTGTAAAATCTAATTGTTTTTGCAAGTTAGCGTACAGCGTTTTCTGTTCTTGCAGTAGCCTTTGAGTTTCTAACTCTAAAGTTTCTACTGCCCGAACTTGCGCCATCAATTGCGCGCCTTGTTCTTTAGGATCGGTAATCTGTTGCTGCTGCTGTATCACCTGTAACTCCGATTTCAGCTTGTTTACGCGCTTATTGAGTCCCGGAAGCTGGTCTTCAATAAATTTAACACCTTCACCAATCCGAGTCTTGCGTTCATCAAGACTGTACTTTAAATATTTCTTTTTAGTTTCTTGTAAAACGAACTCAACTAATTTAGGGTCATCCCCCATGAAGCGAACTTGCAAAATTTTAGTGAGCGTCATCTCATTTTCTCCCATCCGCAAAACGACTAATTCTTTTTCAAGAATTTTTTCGGTAACTTTTGGATATCGTTTTTGGACTTGTTTGGCAATAGCAGAAAGCATCTGAGGACTCTTGAGAATTTCAAGTTGAGTTGCGTAGTCCAAACTAAAAAAATCTCGATTAGGTACTCCTCCCCCCTCGGTGCGATTGGCGAGGGCAGCGGGGTCAGCAATTCTGGCCTCCGTTGTCACTGGTTCCACTAGCATCCGAAAATCGCCTTGATATGTTTTCTTGCCTCCCTTGATCTGATAAACAGCTCCAGCGCCTACTAGACCTATAATCCCAATAATTATGAGGGCTTGTCGCTGAAAAGTCCTCAACAACGGTTTTACATTCAATCCTTTCTGAGGCTGCGCGCTTAACTCTTCTCCCTCGTCAACGGAAAATTGCTGCACCTGTCGGCTCTGGTTGCTAATGGGTACGATATGAGCGTCCTGTTCTCTTTCCATGTTGACCTCTTTCATATTTTGGGGGTAAAATCAGCTTTGTTCTGCGAGCCTTCTAGTTGATACTTTGAGCATTGGCTTAAGGATATCACACGAGATTCTTGGTTGGTCGAACCCAATTCCTTCTAATAGTTCTCACTCTTTTCACCTAGTATACAAAAATAACTAAATCCCTATGCTGTGCCGGCTGCAAAAGTTATTTTACAACTTCTGGAGAGTTGTATCGGACTGCATTTGGGTCTGCTGCGTTGTGCTTGTATGTAGGGTTTCCGGGCGACGAAGCAAACTTTTTCCGGTGTCGCTCAGCTTCGCGGTAGGGGCGCAATAACTTTACCAAACTTTTACAATTGACTGTAACACCTCAGCCGTCGCTTGCGCTGGTATTGCTTTGTAATCTATGACCTTTTTCGCTTCGCAGTCAACGGCAGAAGCATATGTTAACTTACTCATTAACTGACAGGCTAAAACGTTTGGCATTTTCCATGTAGATATAATTAGTAACATTCAGCAAATTTTTGGAACGGCAACTAATCGAATTAATTTCCGATAAAAATCTGTCTTTTCTTTTAATTATAAACTTTTTGAGTAGCTGGATGACTGTTGAAGTTTAGACAGTTACTCACCTCTCCAGTATATCACACACTACTCTCAATAGTGCGCGACAGACATAAAATTTAATAATTTGTTTTTTCAAGCTCGATCGACATCTCGAACAACTCAAGCCTTCTGGGTCTTTCCACCGGGGCGGATGGCGCTACGCACTTTATATTTTTCCGTAAAAAAAGTAGGTTTCTGGGTGCCGGGACTCTTACTAAAACTATCGCTTTTATTCGCCTTCCAAGCAAGCTATAGCAATCCTTTCGGTAAACGCGCAACGGGCTTTTTTTTGAATTAACGGATGCAATAAGAAGATGACACATTGTTAAACAAAAAAAAGAGTTCGCACAGGATGGGAGGATTGCTATTGCTCTGGCTCGGATTAGCTATTGGTAGTTGTTATTTTTAGATTTTACTAATTACCAACTACTCCTTATTAGCGCTTACTGATTTTGTGCTTTCCTTTCTCGAAGTTTCAGCAAGATTTCTGCATGAACTTCGCGGGTTATGGGATAAAAATATGTAAGAATCATGCCAGCAATTAAAGCAATTGTGGGCAGCGGCCCGATCGCAACTCGAATCGCAAACAGCGCCGAATCTGGCTGTACGGGTGCCGGCTGTCCGGGAACTGTAGATAGAAATCCAGCTCTTTCTAATGCTTGACCTACCAACCACAAACCCCCTGCCAATCCGATTTTTTGCAGCAGTACCATAAACGAATAGAAAACGCCTTCGCGTCTTTCTCCTGTTTGCAGTTCGTCGAGTTCGATCACATCCGGTATCATCGACCAAGGTATTAGATAAGCCGTGGAAACTCCGACACCTGCCATGACTGCTAATAGGTACATCTGCAATACTTGTCCTGGTTGGAGGAAAAACAGTCCAGCTTGGGCAATAATCCACAAACTCATGCCCATAAAATATACGGCTTTTTTGCCGTATCTCTCGCTGACTTTACTCCAAACAAATAGCATGATTAATGCAGTGCCTTGAACTGCGATCGCCACCAAGCTAAAAACGTACTGTGGCTGTTGCATCCAGTTAACAACAAAGTAGGGAATAATAGTAGCAGTCAACTGCACTCCCAGCCAAGAAAAAAGATAAATTCCAATGACGTACAAAAAAGGGCGATTGCTAAATGCAATCTGCAACTGTTCTTTTAGTGGCAAGGATGTAGAATTATCTAGTTCGGCGTTTTCTAATAGTTGGGCTGCGACGTGCTTGCGAGTTCCCAAAACGCACCAGTACAAAGGCAAGACAGAGATAACTGCACAGATTGCACCTAATACTAAATATTGTTGATTCGGGTTGTTTTGAAATACAGCAAAGATAATTAGAGCTAAGATTAATGAAAAGATGCTGCCGCCAATGGAGAAAGCAAATCGAAAACTATTAAGGCTAGTGCGTTCGTTGTAGTCTTGAGTAAGTTCTGGAGTCAGGGCAGTGTAGGGAAGATTGACAGCCGTGTACGCGGTGTTGAACAAAATGCTGATCGCAACATAGTACCAAAATAACACTGTGTGATCCGTGCTAGGTACAATCCACTGCAATAAGAAGAATATGCCGAAGGGAATGCCACCATATATTATCCAAGGATATCGGCGGCCCCAAGGGTGAGAAGTACGATCGCTCAAAACCCCCACAATCGGGTCATTTATGGCATCCCAAACCTTGCCAACTACCAAAATATTGCTGGCTAAGCCGGCAGGTAAACCAGCGACATTGGTAAAGAAAACTAGCAGGTAAAATGCTAAAACATTAGCGGTAATTGCCGGGCCGAGGTCGCCGGCACCGTAAGCTAATTTTGTCGAGAGGCTGAGTTTTTGTGTTGCGGGATTGTTGGCTGCTGGTTGAGGCGGGGAAGTGTTGCTCATAAACTTGGATTTCGGGGTTATTTTGGAGATGGGGGCTTTGTAGTAGGAGTATAACTCGCGCTAGACCCGAATACTCAATTTTTTGTAGCGATCGGGACGACCCTGAAGATTTGGTAATTTATAATTGGGTAATTGGTAATTGATAGGTTGGTGGGGGCAGGTTTACGAGATTATTGGTCTTAGGCAATTATTCTTGGTAAAACCTGCTCCTACTTAAGGAAAAAGTTGCGAAATCTGAACTTCTATTTCTGGAAGTGCCAGCATTGACAAAACATCATCTTCATTAAATACAGTTTCTTGTCGGTAGTTTGCCTCGCCCGGTTCGCGAAAAACATAAACTTGCCGCGTGTTAACATCAAGTATCCAATAATCAGTAATTCCCGCCTTAGCATAAGCCGGTGCTTTCCGCTTGCGGTCTGTTTCTAAAGTCGTGTCAGCTATTTCTATTAATAAGAAAATATTGTCGGGTGCGGGATGAAAATCTTGGTACAGCCGAGGGTCGATTTGCACTACAGCAATATCCGGTTCTGGTTCTGAATTATAACTTAGAGCGATCGGGTCTTGGATGCGAATTAAAGCAAGTCCTGCCAGCAGATTTCTGAGATAGTCGGCTGCACAGAGATTAGTTGCTGCGTGGGGAGGATTTTTTGCACTCATTGAAATAATTTGCCCGTCAATTAATTCGACTCGTTCATCGGGATTGAGAATGCCTGTTTCGGTCATGCGGCGATATTCCTCTACAGTCCACAAGCGTAAATCTGTTACAGTCATGGCACAATTTCCTTGGGCGATATTATCTATTATCGATTCACATTCTAGTTTTTCTTAAATTACTCGGTCAACAATCTCGATTTAGCTGTAATTGCTCCCACACACCACAAAATGGCATTGACAATTTCCGAGCGCTGAATATCTTCTGCGTCTAAAAAACTTGCAAACTCTTCCTCAATATTCAAATGGTCTGCAAAATCATAAAGTATGCGCTTGTATTCCGTTGGCATCGGTATTAAAGTAGCTTTCACTAAATCGAAAAGCGCGTTCAAACAGTTGAGGATAGTAGCTGACTCGTCACAATCTTCGGCATCGAGCAAGTACAGCGTTTCTGCAATGTCGCAAATAGCGTCTATTTGTGTGGGTGGCTTTCCCACTTCGCTGACATCGATATTGCACAATTGGAGAGCGTTAATCGCTAGTTCTGGACGGGTAAAAAATACAAGTTGACCGCCGGCTACTAAGGGCGGCTCTTGTTCTCCATAGACAATTAGAGTATATAGATTTGGTATTTCGGTGCCGGGGTCGATCCGGAAACCGAACAGCCACAACAATTTTTCTGTATTTGGGTTCGCTGTTTGCAGTGTTGTTGGGAAACTTTTTGGTTCTGACATGAATTTTTAATCCCTATAATACGCTCTTAAACTCGGTTTATATACATTTTTTTGGGAGTTGTGATAAATCTACAGAGAAACCGGGTTTATAAGGCAAGAGTGCGTAACCTTTTTCCTATAAATTTTGCTGAATTATGTCGCAGCATTCGGCAACAGTTGCTCTTTCTTCCATTGCGGTCACTAGGGCTTCGTAAGCTGATTTGTGGCTTTCTATCAGGTTTTTTGCTCGCAGCAAACCCCAGTTTTGTTTGAGTTGAATCTCGGAACTTGGACGGCGCAGTTGTGTTAATATTGCACTAATTTTGGTGCGGTCTTCTGCTCCTCCTTCTGCACTGCCGTAAACAAATTTTTCGGCGACTATTCCGGCCATCCACACGGTGCAGTATTGGTCTAAAAGTTGGGCGGAGAGAGTGCCACTTTGGAGTTGAGATGCTAATTGTTCGTCTTCAAATCGGACGCCGCCTTGGGCTGTTTGACCTTGTTTAAATGCTTCCCAAGCGCTGAGGGCGTAGCTGGTTACGGGAATTCCCAAGAGGTGGGCAACTAGGAAGTGTCCGGCTTCGTGGTGAAGGATACGATCGCGCTTTTGTTTGGAAGTTCCTCCCAGCCAATCTAATAAAATAGTACCGCCTTGACCTTGCCACTGGAAACTGTCAAGGGTGGCTAGCCCCAACAGGCAAAAAGTGGCGATCGCAGGTACGGCTTCTGGCAAGTTGAATAGGGGCCCCAACAATATTGAAACGGTGATGGCAAAGATAGAAATAGCGATAATATTCAAAGAAGTGTCTTTCATAATGGGGAATGGGTAACTGGGAATTGGTAATGGGGAATTTGTAATAGGGAATTGGTAATGGGAATTGGTTTTAGAGGTAAACTCAGGTACGATCGCGCGATCGGTTTGGCAGCGTCGGGTCGATCGCAGCACCCGGGACTTCCGACAAAAACACCACCTTCCAGTTTGACTGAAAATTGTCCCTCCGAAGCCACTGATATTAAAAAGATATTAAAATAAATCAAAGTCCAGTAAAAGTGTTAGTGGAATCCTTCATGTCAGTTTTGGCAGCGATCGCAGTTTTAGGTATCTTGATTGTCGTTCACGAACTCGGCCACTTCTTGGCGGCGAGACTTCAACACATCCACGTCAACCGCTTCTCCATCGGTTTCGGGCCCATCCTCTGGAAGTACCAAGGCCCGGAAACTGAGTATGCCCTCCGCGCCTTTCCCCTGGGAGGTTTCGTGGGTTTCCCGGACGACGATCCCGAGAGTACAATTCCCCCAAATGACCCGAATTTGCTCAAAAATCGCCCCGTGCTCGATCGGGCGATCGTCATTAGTGCAGGGGTAATTGCCAACTTAATTTTTGCTTATTTCCTGCTGGTGGTGCAATTGACCACTGTCGGCGCTGCACAAATGAACTACCTACCGGGAGTTAAAGTCCCGGAAGTCGCCGCAGAAGTCAGCTCGGCCGCGAAACAAGCGGGAATTCGATCGGGCGACGTTGTTCTGTCTGTTGATGGCAAGGAATTGGGGGCTTCCGCTGAAGCAAGCAAATTATTGGTCGCAGCAATCGAACATAATCCCAACCAACCCCTAGCGTTGGAAATTCAGCGCCAAGAACAAAAATTTGTGGTGACAGTCACTCCTGAACTGTCGCCCGAGGGTAAAGGTCGCATTGGCGTGAAGCTAATTAATAACGGCACTGTCGTGCGGCAGAGGGTCGGAATTGTAGAGGCGTTTAGCAAGGCCGCCACAGAATTTGAGCGGATTGTGGTGCTGACGGTTCAAGGTTTTGGGCAGTTATTTAGCAATTTCAGCCAGACTGCCGACAAGTTGTCCGGGCCTGTGGCGATTGTGGCGATTGGTGCAGGGATTGCCGAATCGGATGCTGCGAGTTTGTTTCAGTATGCTGTGCTAATTAGCATCAATTTGGCTGTGATTAATATCTTGCCTTTACCTGCTTTAGATGGCGGCCAGCTAGCTTTTCTGTTAATAGAAGGACTGCGGGGTACGCCTCTGCCGAACCGCATTCAGGAAAATGTTATGCAGACGGGTTTGGTGTTGTTGCTGGGTTTGGGAGTTTTCTTGATTATTCGCGATACAGCTAATTTGGCTGGGATAGATTTTCGATTTTTAATGCAATAGTAAATGAAGAAAGAGGGAAGAAGGAAGAAGGAAGAAGGAAGAATTATGTCTACTTTTCCGTTTTCCTATTTTTTCCTCTACTTTTTTTGCTACGCAAGCGAGGCAGAGCCTCTGGTTATGGGTTCCCCGGTCGTGCCTGGGAACCAGTTAAAAACAAATAACAAATGACTACTGATTAGTGACTAATGACTAATGACTACTGACTAATGCCTAAAAAGTTAAGTTTAAAACAACGATCGCTCGAAATTCTGATTCGCCTCAAACGCCTGTATCCAGAAGCTCCTTGTACTCTCAACTACGAAACTCCCGTGCAGTTGCTGGTGGCGACGATTCTCTCGGCTCAGTGTACGGACGATCGAGTAAATTTGGTAACGCCGGCTTTGTTTGGGCGTTTTCCCGATGCGGTTGCTTTGGCAAATGCTGATATAGAAGAATTGGAAAGTCTCGTGCGATCGACTGGTTTCTACCGGAATAAGTCTAAAAACATTAAAGGTGCTTGTCAGGCGATCGTCAATAAATTTAACAATCAAGTGCCGCAGCGGATGGAACTGCTGCTAGAATTGCCCGGAGTTGCCCGCAAAACGGCTAATGTCGTTCTCGCTCACGCTTTTGGTATTAATATGGGCGTGACAGTAGACACTCACGTCAAACGTTTGACTCAGCGGTTGGGATTGACCGAACATACCGATCCTACAAGGATCGAGCGGGATTTGATGATATTGTTGCCGCAGCCGGATTGGGAAAATTGGTCGATTCGGTTGGTTTATCACGGCAGGGCAGTTTGTAATGCGAGAAATCCGGTTTGCAATAGTTGCGAACTTGCCGATTTGTGCCCTTCTGCTAATATTACCCACGGGTGCGTCAGTGCCGAGGCTAGCAACTAGCATTAAAATATAGAATCTGACGCACCTTACAATTGCTGAAATGAAGAGTTTATAAATGAACTCGATCGGTAGATAGTTTTTTGAGTTTGCTATAATTATTGTCAACAGCTTAATGCTAAGGAAGTAAGTATATGAGTATTGCGATTTCCCTCAGTCCCGAAATAGAGGCACTACTTCGTGAAAAAGCCAGTCGGGAAGGACAAGATATTAGCCTTGTTGCTGCCCAATTGCTAACTCGGATATTAGAATGGGAAGCCCGAGACTCTGAAGAAGCTATTGAGGGTATTCAGGAGGGGTTAAATGATTTTGAGTTAGGACGGTTCCGTTCTTTTGATGAATTTGCTAAATCACAGCGCACCAAGTACAGTTTTCCAACAAACTGATGACATATCTCATTGAAATTTCTAGCGTTTCAGAAGCACAAGCGGATAGTGCATTCCTGCTATTATCTCAGATGACATCACCAGAGAAAGCAAGGGAGTGGTATGAGGGATTGTTGAAGGCGATCGAGTCTTTATCAGCGATGCCAAAATGCTGTCCTATCGCCAGGGAAAATCAATACTTCAGTAAAGAAATTAGGCAGTTACTTTAGGGTAAAGGGCGCAACTCATACCGCATTCTTTTCACTATTGCCGAAAGTGAAGATGTGTCCGCAGTTCGCATCCTCCACATTCGACACGCTGCACAACAAACTCTTGGCGAGAACCAGGAGTAGTTCCTAGGGTGCGTCAGCTCGAATTAGAGCAACTGTCGATCGCACAATATTAGCTGAGGCAGCCTGCAAATGAGATAACTTGTTGTGTGTAAATAAAAATGTTTAAAACTAAAGTTATCCAAAAAGACAAAAATATAGTAAAATAGTAGATTGTGATTTATCTAAGGATATCAACAGATTATGGCTAAGAAGAGCATGGTCGAGCGCGAGAAAAAGCGCCAGAGACTCGTAGACAAGTACGCCGACAAGCGGGAAGACCTGAAAGACCAGTTTGACCAAGCTAACAATCAGATGGACAAAATGGCGATTCACCGCCAACTCCAACAGCTACCCCGCAGCAGTTCGCGGACTCGCTTGCGGAACCGCTGCTGGGCAACTGGACGGCCCAGAGGTTACTATCGTGACTTCGGACTGTCTCGCAACATGATGCGAGAAATGGCTCACGAAGGTCTTTTGCCCGGTGTTGTGAAGTCTAGCTGGTAGCACGAAGGAAGAAGGGAGAAGGAAGAAGGAAGAAGGAAGAAAGAAGGAAAAAACTCACAATTAATCGGCAGGATTAGGTTTGGGGTTGATTTTTGTTTCAGACTTATGAGTTAAATTTTCCTCCTTCTTGCTTCACTGACCACAGCATTTATCGATGCCGAGACTTTCGAGTAACAAGTCGCTGACGGCGTTGGCGATCGCAAATTCGCCGTAGAAGCTTTTAGAAAAATCATAGGCCTGCATTTCGGTGACGATCGCAATTACGAGGCTGCCCAAGTCGTTTTCGCCTTCCATACGCTGGCGGACATAGATTTGGGCAGCCCTTTTAGCTATTTGCTGGTTGGCTGCTTCTGGGATAAACTCGGAGTCTAGCCATGCCAGCAGCGTTTGTTGGAGCCATTGGCCTTCTTGTTCGGGGTTTTTGGCGGGCGGTAAGGTAATAGGTTCGATGGTTTCAGACATGATTATTCCTAATTGCTAATGTTGACTTTGAAAAGTTAACTGAGAAATGACAACTGATAAATATATGCAATATGATATACCGACAATTATACAAGGATATGCCCAAGGCTACTTCTTGATGGCAAATGACGGCGAGGAAAGTTTGGGGTGGTATTCGAGCCGTCAGCGGGCGCTGATTCCCCTGGATGAAAGATTTACCTATCCGAAATCCCTGCGTCGCCAAATCAATCAAAATCGATTTTCGGTGGCTGTAAACCGCGATTTTGGGGCGGTGGTTGAGGGTTGTGCCGATCGCGAAACGACTTGGATTTCTAAGGAGCTCAAGAAGATTTACTGGGGTTTGTATGAGGCCGGTTGGGCTTACAGCTTCGAGACTTGGTGCGGCGACGAATTGGCGGGCGGTATACTCGGATTGTCGATCGGCGGTGCGTTTATTGGGGAGTCGATGTTTTACCGAATTCCCGAGGGTTCTAAGGTGGCGATGGTGAAGTTGGTGGAGAGATTGCGCGATCGATCTTATCTGCTATTCGATGCTCAAATGAACAATCCGCACTTGGAAAGATTCGGCGCTTATACTGTTAAAGAAAAACTGTACAACACTCTTTTGCAAGCAGCTTTGAAGCGCCGCTGTTCCCTATTTTGAAAGCTTTGAGCTAATACCGAAAGGTCGCCAGGGAATGAATTCCACGGGGCTTTTAGCTAAAGTCCTCGCTATGAGGACTAAATGAGTTCTTCAGTCCTATGCAAGAGGACTTTAGCTTTGAGGCAGGGAATTCATTCCCTGCCGGACTGCCGGACTCAACGAAAGACTGTTAAATTGACACTAATGGACATTGCCATGTCCTTGCCCGTAGCTAAAATTTTCAGCCTCGGTATAATGTTGAATATTCAAGTCGATAGACAAAAAAGCAATGATAGAAACATTCAGCGCGATTTTGGAGTGGGTGGTGCAACCTATTTTGACGGGATTGGGAATAGCAACTTTAGAGGACTACGTTAAAGATTTTTTTAAAGACAGGATTAAAGATGTTGAAGGACTTGCAAAAAAGCCCTTCGCTAAAGATGCTGTTCGCGATGCCCTGAAAGACTTTCGCATATTTTTCGAGCAGGAATTAGAGCGATCGGGTTTAGATAAAAAACAGATTCAGCAATATCTGCAACCTTTAAAACAACAATTTATCGAACAACCTCCAGTGCGGCAAGTTTTGGGAAGTGCCTTTCAAGGGAATTGTCGGGTTTTAGATACTGCTATCTTCTTAGATCAGTCTTGGCAAACTTTGACATTACAACATCCGGTGCGACGGAATTTGCCCACGTTCACTCGGATCGTACCTTCTAATCTTTTTAAGGATCAACCAACTCCCTCGCTGCCCCATGCGTTTAGTTGGGAACGAGTGACCGAAAAATATCTGGAAAGTGTTAAATTAATTAGACAGCAAAATGCGGAACTACGAGAATTTCTCGACAGCCAGAAGCTTGATAGCATAAATCAGTCTCTCGAAGCAATTGCTCGGGTTCCGGTTGGGTTTGAGGTAGAAAAGTATCAAGAAGGACTGCGACAACAATATGAATATTTGGATTTAGCTAATTTACATATTACGGGTGAACAGTACGAACGACTGACAGTTAAAGAAATATTTATTCCCCAAAATGCGCGATCGTGTCAGGAATATTTGCCGAAAGATTATGAATTACCCAAGGAGATTCAAAAGCGATTGCGGGAACGGGGAGACATAGCAGCCGAAATTAGTCCCGAAGATTTGGAACGCTACCAGCAAGCTTACACTCAACAGCAAGCTGACTCGGTTTTGAAAGTAATTGATGATGTCAATTACCCTTATCTAGTCATTCTAGGCGATCCGGGTTCAGGCAAATCAACGCTCTTAAAATACCTGGCGCTTCAGTGGGCAAAACTGTCTCCCAGTCAGTTGCAGTTGCGATCTCAACCGATTCACTTACTGATTGAATTGCGAAAGTACAACCGCAGTAAAGATGAAAACGAGTGCAATAATTTTCTAGAATTTATGGAGCGCGGTTCTAGTTGGATCGGGCATTTAAACAAATCTAGTTTGCACAAAAGGCTGCAAGCTGGCTGCGCTGTCGTCATGTTTGACGGGCTAGATGAAGTGTTTGAGGTGGAAAAACGCAATCGTATTGTTGACCAAATTCATAACTTCACTCAAACCTATCCAACGGTGAAAGTGATTGTCACTTCTCGCGTGATTGGCTACCAGCAGCAACGGCTGAAAAATGCCCAATTTCATCACTTCATGCTGCAAGATTTTGAACCGGAACAAATTCAAGAGTTTATCCAGAAGTGGCACGAGTTGACCTTTACAGACCGCTTGAAAAAAGCTGCAAGTTTAGAACGATTGGATAAAGCGATTGGGGAATCGAGGGCGATTCGAGAGTTGGCTGGAAATCCTCTATTGCTGACGATGATGGCAATTCTGAATCGCAATCAAGAGTTACCGCGCTTTCGAGCTAAACTCTATGAAGAAGCATCAAAAGTGCTGCTGCATAAATGGGACTTTGAAGTGAAAGAAAAACTAAATAATGACAGACTTGACCCTTATGTAATTGATGAAGAAGTAAAACAAAGTATCTGCGGGCGAATCGCCTACACAATGCAGTCTAGTAGCAAACAATTAGGAAATATTATTAGTCGCGAGGATTTGCGGCAAACTATTACTGATTCATTGAGCGGCTTGATGGGAACTGGGGCAACTGCTTGTGCTAAGTTGATGGTAGACCAACTGCGGGAGCGCAATTTTATTTTGTGCTTCTTGGGTGGATACAATGAGGATTATTTTGCTTTTGTCCATCGCACGTTTTTGGAATATTTTTGTGCTTGGGAGTTGGTGCGGCAATTTGAGAAACAAAGAACACTGCAATTAGATGGTTTGATTCAAATTTTTCGGGAACACTGGCGAGATGAGTCTTGGCATGAAGTGTTGCGTTTAATGGCGGGAATGCTGGATGCTAATTTTACAGGTGAACTCCTGGAATACTTGATTGGTGAAAATGGAGAAGGAGAAAATTTTAGCAATCTCTTTTTGGCGGCGCAGTGTTTGGATGAAGTGAGGAATACAAATACTATTGATGGAATTGCTAGTCAGTTGCGCGATCGAGTTAAAGAGTTAACTAAATACGGAAATATCACTGGTTCTAAAACTCTAGGATATTACAGGCGAGTTTATCAAATTATCAGACCAGCAGTAGCAGCAGTTGCAGCCACTTGGAAAGATGACCCAGAAACCTTACCTTGGCTCAAACAACTGGCTCACTCAGACGATGATGGGGATGTGCGAATTGCAGCAGTACAAGAATTAGCACGGGGGTGGAAAGATGACCCAAAATTATTTGAGTTATTGTGCGAGGTTGCTATCAATGACCCCTTCGATCACCGGGGCAAGAGCCGTTGGAGTAACCCGCGGCAAACAGCTCTTGCAGCTATGATTGAGTTATATCCCGATCGCCCTCAAACTTTAGAAATTGTGCGCGATCGCGCTCAGAATGATTCTGACGAAATGCTCCACAACTTTGCCCAGAAAAAATTGGCAGAATTAGAACGCCAATGAACGATATATTCGAGCGCCGATCGCCATTTTTTCTAATTTTAGGAGTCGTTGGGTGGGGGCGGGTTTATGAGATTATTGGTTTTAAACATAGATAGTTGGTAAAACCCGCCCCTATAAAATTATCAATTACCAATGATAAATTGCGGGTTAAAAAATATTTATGTAGGGGCGGGTTTCACCAACAATAATTGCCTGAAACCCATAATCTCGTAAACCCGCCCCGACCCGATGACAAATTAAAAGGCACATTGCTATGCGATCCAGATAGCATTTAAGCCGGAATAAATGCTAAGAAACCCGGTTTCTCATAGAAATCTGGTTTCTGGGAATTGGGGTTATTTATTCTTTTAGGACTTACGCATCAAGACCAAAGAAACCGGGTTTTTTGCGGTTTAGCTGACAGTAACGAAGTATGCTGGTAAAAACCCGGTTTCTGACCACGCGTGCGTAAGTCTTATTCTTTTCAGGGCGAACCGGGATATTTGGTCGATCGCCCCCCAGCTAAAATTACATATACTACAATATATAATACAGAGATTTGAGCCAAAATCCTTGGAGCTCAGAAAAATCAGAATCGAAGCCCCTTGAATGTGTAAAAATACTGAAGCAAACATTACTAAACCCTGCACGGAGCAATTGTTGTGGATTCCAGATATAACCCCCAATCCATAGAAGAAAAATGGCAGCAGACATGGGCTGAGCAAAACTTAGACCAGATGCCAGAAGATACGCAAAAGCCTAAATTTTATGCCTTATCCATGTTCCCCTACCCGTCGGGAAACCTGCACATGGGACACGTCCGCAACTACACAATCATCGATGTAATTGCCAGACTCAAGCGAATGCAAGGCTATCGGGTATTGAATCCGATGGGATGGGACGCTTTTGGTTTGCCCGCAGAAAATGCCGCCATTGAGCGCGGAATTCCCCCGGCAAAATGGACGTATGAAAATATTGCCCAAATGAAAGGCTTATTTCGCCGTCTCGGTATTTCCTTTGATTGGACAAAAGAAGTTACAACTTGTTCTCCCGATTATTATCGGTGGACTCAATGGATTTTCTTACAATTTTTAGAAGCAGGATTAGCATATCAAAAAGAAGCCGCAGTTAATTGGGACCCGATCGACCAAACAGTCTTAGCAAACGAACAAGTAGATAACGAAGGTCGTTCCTGGCGTTCCGGTGCCAAAGTCGAGCGCAAATTATTGCGGCAGTGGTTCCTCAAAATTACCGATTACGCCGAACAGTTATTAAACGACTTAGACAAATTGCCAGATTGGCCAGAAAGAGTCAAATTAATGCAAGCCAACTGGATCGGCAAATCAGTCGGCGCTTACTTAGAATTTCCGATTGTCGGAATGGATGAAAAAATCGCCGTTTTCACCACACGTCCCGATACAGTTTACGGCGTCAGTTACCTTGTTTTAGCGCCGGAACATCCACTAACTCAGCGCGTGACAACCGAAGACAGAAAAGCCGCCGTAGAAACCTTCATCAAAGAAGTTGCACTGCAAAGCGAGATCGATCGCACAGCCGAAGACAAACCAAAGCGCGGCATCCCCACAGGCGGCAAAGCAATCAATCCTTTCAACGGCGAAGAAATCCCCATTTGGATCGCAGATTATGTGCTGTACGAATACGGCACCGGCGCAGTCATGGGAGTACCCGCCCACGACACGCGAGATTTCAAATTTGCCAATCAATATCAACTGCCCATTAAAGTAGTAATTGTGGATGATGATGAGATTCCGCTGGCGGAAGCTTACACAGAACCCGGAATTATGATTAATTCCGAAAACTTCAACGGCATGGATTCAATTAAAGGCAAAGCAGCAGTGATTCAATATGCCGAAAATGAAGGTTATGGCAAAGCGCGAGTGCAATATCGCTTGAGAGATTGGTTAATTTCTAGACAGCGTTATTGGGGCGCTCCCATTCCCGTAATTCACTGTCCCACCTGCGGAACAGTCCCCGTACCCGCATCGGATTTGCCCGTATTGTTGCCGGAAAATGTAGAATTTACGGGCAAAGGTTCGCCATTGGCCAAGATGGAAGAATGGGTAAACGTTCCTTGTCCGAGTTGCGGCACTGCGGCGAAGCGCGAAACAGATACGATGGATACTTTTATCGATTCCTCGTGGTATTTCTTGCGCTATCCCGATGCTCAAAATCAAGAGCAAGTCTTCGATACGGCGAAGACCAACGATTGGATGCCCGTAGACCAATATGTCGGCGGCATCGAACACGCAATCTTGCACTTACTGTATTCGCGGTTCTTTACCAAGGTTTTGCGCGATCGGGGTTTAATCAATTGTGACGAACCATTTAAACGCCTGTTAACTCAAGGCATGGTGCAAGCAATGGCATACAAAAACCCCGTTACTGGCAAATACGTTCCCCCAGCAGATATAGACCCCGCAAATCCAAAAGATCCTCAAACTGGCGAAGCTTTGGAAGTCTTCTACGAGAAGATGTCCAAATCAAAATACAATGGTGTTGATCCCTTGGAAGTTATGGGCAAATATGGGGTAGATACGGCGCGGATGTTTATTTTATTCAAAGCACCGCCAGAGAAGGATTTGGAGTGGGACGACGCTGATGTGGAAGGGCAATTTCGCTTTTTAAATCGCGTTTGGCGCGTGGTGACAGAGTTTGCTGCACGCCCCCCCGCCACCCCCGGTCAAGGGGTAGAAAATGCTGAAATAAGTAAAATTGAGAAGGATTTGCGGCGGGCCATTCACACTGCAATTAAGGAAGTTAGCGAAGATTTGGAGGGGGATTATCAATTCAATACTGCTGTTTCTGAAATGATGAAACTCAGCAATGCTTTGAATGATGCTAAATGTAAAGATTCGCCAATTTATGCAGAAGGAATTAACACTTTGATTCGCTTGCTAGCGCCTTTTGCACCACATATTGCTGATGAATTGTGGCACAATACTGGTAACAGTGAATCAGTGCATACGCAAACTTGGCCGACTGTCGATCCATCTGCATTAGTTACCGATGAAATTACGCTGGTAATTCAAGTTATGGGCAAAACTCGCGGCACAATTCAAGTGCCTTCTGGTGCTGATAAAGCTGCTTTGGAAAAGTTTGCTCGCGAGTCGGAATTAGCCAAGCGTCACCTGGAAGGTAAGGAGATTAAAAAGGTAATTGTGGTGCCTGGAAAGTTGGTTAATTTCGTGGTAGCTTGAGGGTAAAAGTCGCTACCTGTAGGCAACGTATCGTTTCTACACAAACACAACCTAATCCCCTCTAAACACTATCGGGCAACTATTATTTACTGTAAGAGTAGACAAGTTGCCCTTTTTTTACTAGCTTTAAGGGAATTTTAGGATTGTTTAGTGGCTCGTTTTTTAGCCTTACCTTTTCTTCCCATTCTTTAAATTTCGGTTCCAGCATTTCAGGTGTAAGTTTATAAATCTCTTTGAGAGTTATGCCTTCATACAGTCCAATATACCAAGCTTCTACTCTGCGATATTTGTCAAGTATAATTTCATTCAAATGATGGTGAGTAGTGACGCCACCGCTTCTATTGAGAGCAATATTTATTGTTTTAAGTTCGTATTCTTTTCCTTCAGCATCAATAGCATCGTTTCCTTCACGTCCAGGCGATATCCGCAGCCCTAAAAGGATTAATAACTGTAAAGTCTTTCCCCCGTTATCTTGAAAAATATCCGCAATACCATATTCACTAGCCAGATTTTGCAATTCTTGGATGCTTTTCATAGCATTTTCTAGCCGTTTAGCATCTGAAATGCGTTCTGCTTCCGTGGTAACAGCCTCTTCAACAGGCTCTACAACTGACGGAGAAACTGGTTCAGCTATTAGGGTGCTAATGAGAGCTGTACTCTCGCCGCTTTGGCTAAAACTGATTAAATAAGTAGCGGGTACATCGAGCGCTTCAGCTAGATCAAAAATAACTTCAAAGGATGGCGATCTTTCACCGCGTTCCAATAAGCTGATATAGTCAGTAGTCTTGTCTATGAGTTCTGCTAACTCGTCCTGTGTCATCCTTTTTTCTCTGCGTAACTGACTTACCTTGGCCGCAAATTGTTGTCTGGCTTCTTTGTAATTCATACCCCTCACCATTCATAAAAACGAACTGAAAGTTCGCTTTTTGAATGGTACGAAGAATTTCTCAACAAAACAACGTACTGAAAGTACGGATTTAGTATGACTGAGAGTACGGATTTTGATATAATGAGAGTAGGCTGTGTCTGTTGTACCTTAAACTAATCTAAATTAAACATGAGTAACCTTTTGCCCGCCCCAATTTATACCACCAAATACGGTCAATCTTATTTGGGAGATTCTCTTAATCTCCTGAATAATCTTGCTAGCAATTCTGTAGATTTGGTGATTACATCCCCTCCTTTTGCATTGCAACGCCAAAAGAGTTATGGAAATGAAGATCAAGATTTATATGTTGATTGGCTGCTGGGCTTTGCTCCTGAAATTAAAAGAGTTCTCAAGGATACTGGAAGTTTTGTTATAGACCTTGGAGGTGCTTATCAAAAAGGAATACCTGTACGCTCGCTGTATAATTACCGCGTACTTATTAGATTATGTGACGAATATGAATTTAAACTTGCTCAAGAATTTTTCTGGTTTAATCCTTCAAAACTTCCATCTCCTATAGAGTGGGTGAATAAAAAGAAAATCCGGGCTAAAGATTCTGTGAATACTGTTTGGTGGCTTTCCAAAACGAATCAACCTCAAGCGAATATTACTAAAGTCAAAGTAGAGTATTCTGAGAGAATGAAAAAACTTTTGAAAAATGCTGATGAATTTTACACGCCCAAAGAACGTCCTTCCGGTCACAATATTAGCGCTCGATTTGCCAAAGATAATGGAGGTGCTATTCCATCTAATTTGCTAGAAATTTCTAATTCTGAAAGTAATTCTCAATACTTGCGTTGGTGCAAGGATTTTAATGTTAAGGCGCATCCGGCACGTTTCCCCCAAAAATTACCGACATTTTTTATCAATTTTCTTACGGAACCGGGAGACTTGGTAGTAGATATTTTTTCTGGATCTAATACTACGGGTTATGCAGCAGAACAATTATCAAGAAACTGGATAAGCTTTGAAAAGGAAAAACAATATGTTGCTGCATCAATATTTAGATTTTTGCCTCAAGAATCTTTTTGGCAAGCGGATACAATATACAACCAATTATTAACTGAGGAAGCATCCGGATTGATTTTACCTCAAAATAGGCTCCTTTTTGAAGTTAATAATTATTGTGTTTAATTTGGCTAAATAGTGGAATTTTTATTCAGATATGAAACAGTCTATTGAAATCGCTTCTACACGAACAATTTTCCAGCAGAAAGGGACTGAAAGAGATGGTTTTAATTGTTAGTTTCAAAAAGCAATTGCACGATCGCTCCGCATTCCACTTTTAATACTGATTGAGCACTGCCGCCATTAACGGCAATTTCTACCCAACCGTCAGAACCAGTTATGGCAATTAAATCGCCCGGTTCCCTGTCGCTGTAGGTTTTACCGCTGGGGATGCGAATTGCATCAGAACTATTGCTAATTGTCAATGACCAATTGTTACCTATAATGCAACTATTGGGGATATTAGTAATTAGATTGCCGAAGCGATCGACATATTGAACACAGCCTTCTATACCTGTGGCTGTAACGGCACAATTTGGTATCTCTAACTGCACTAAACTCGCAGGGTCGAGATCCTCCCCCAAGTCTTCCAACGCCACCCCGTTGGCCAAGTGAGCGCCCGCTGCTGCAAAAATATCGCGACCGTGAAAAGTGCTGCTGGGTTGAGGATCTCGCCAGTATTGAGAATTCGTGAGTTCGACACAGGCGATCGCACTTTCCCGACTCAACACCCCGCTAAACAACCCGTTATCCGGCCCGACAAGAAAGCAATTAGCACATTTAATCGCAACCCCGCGTCTCTTGCTTCCCACCCCCGGATCGACGACAGCAACGTGTACGGTTTCCGGCGGAAAATAAGCAAAAGCAGTCATCAAACAAAACCTCGCCGCCGCAATATTTTGAGACGGTATTTGGTGCGTAATGTCAATGACTTTTAACTGCGGGTTAATTTGGGCGATCGCACCTTTCATCACTCCCACATAAACATCGCTTAATCCAAAATCCGTCAGCAGAGTTATAATTCTATTTTTAGACATATATCCAAAGGTAAAAATATGGTAGCGCAGTGGGAAAATTTTCTGCAAAACTTGGGAGAATGGCACGGTTCCTTCACTCAGCTATCAACGCGAGGAGAGGTACTTCAAGATACTCCTAGCATTATTTCTCTCCAAGGTTTCAATGACAACAAAAATGTGCGATTGAAACTCCGTCGCTTTTCCCCAAATCCTAGCGGTGGCGGCGAACCGGAAGTCAGCGAACTTGTTCGAGAATATCAAGCTTTGGGACGAGATATCCTATTTTTTGAGAATGGAGCTTTTTCTCAGGGTACTATTCAACTAGCGCCTTATTCTGAGTGCGGTGCCGAGTTTGGTTTTATCTACAATTATCGCCGATTGCGCTTCCCTCTGACATACAATACCGACGGCCATTTATCCAAACTTATCTTAATTAGGGAAAAGCAGCTTGATAAAAATGTCCCTGAACGTCCGCCTTTAACTGTTGAGGATTTGCTGGGAGAGTGGGAAGGCGAGGCCGTGACAATGTATCCAGATTGGCGTTCTACTGATTCCTATTCTACCAAGATGCAATTGCATTTAGAAAGTAGCGATCGCCTAGTGCATAAAATGACTTTTGGCAGTAATGCTACTGTTATCAGTTCTAGCGCCAGCATTGACGGTTCAGTTCTGCACTTTAACGAAGGTGCTTCGCCCGTGCAAGTTGTGCTCCTTCCTGACGGCGGTTCTTGCACTTTACCTGTCAAGATTGAATTGAGAAAACCTCTATTTTTCGAGGCTGGTTGGTTGGTAGAACCAGACTTGCGGTTTCGGATGATTCGCAGTTACAATGAGCGGGGTGAATGGGTAAGTTTGACTTTAGTTACTGAACGCAAAGTTAGTCATTGATTAGTATGAGCGGGTTCACAAACACTCTTTAATTTCCACCCATAATTTACATAAACCCGCCCCATTTAGGGCGGAAAAAAGTTTATGTATCTGCGAGTTTTATTCGCCGGACTTTGTTTCCTGGGTTTGCGATTGAATCACCGCACTCCAGTCATCATTATTAACAGCCGCTTCCAAATCCTTAGCGCGTTCGCCGTCAGTTTGGGCGGCATTTTCTAATTCTTTGGTAAGACTGGAATCTGCCATTGCTTTACGTAATTTCAGCTTCTTTTCCTCATAAGCTTTTTGTTCCTCCGCAGACATAGCAGCGCGCGCCGCTTGGCCTACTGTACTCGCCCACATTTCGCTTTCAGCACCGTTTCCAGGCGGAATGCTGCCAATTTCTGCTATCCAAGCATCCCGCAAACTTTCCATTTCTTCCCGCTTCGGGAATTTGAAAGTTTGCACGCGCAGGAAAGCACAATTTTCGGCGCCATTTTGGGCGATGTGACCGTTAATTGAAAGCAGAATATTTCGCGAATAACCGATAAACTGAGTGTTGCGGGAAGTGTCCATTACAGCGTAAACGCCGGCGACTTTCGCGTTAGTTGCCAAATCGCGCCATGTATCGATCGCCATTATTTGCGTCCCGTCATTTTCTAATGCCGGAGTTGCAGCAACGGCGCTGTGTTCTGAGTCGGAACTGTATAAAAAGTTGTGCAGTCCTTCATGGGCGACTGGTACGTTTTGATGTTCAATTGCTACGTCTCGATCGGCATTCACTTGATTAGCTTCCATAAAACCCAATTCCTCAAAAAATGTCAAATTTACTCATTCAATCCCACTTTCAGGGGCGGGCTTTCCGGCCCACCCCACAATAAAGTTCTGTTTGTGGAACAGGCCGGAAAGCCTGTTCTATTGTTTTTGTTGCCCTTATATACTTAACTTGCGGCAATTTGTTGCAATTCCTCGTCAGTCAATTTAACTTCGAGCGCCCCCACAGAGTCCTCAATACTCGATACTTTGGTCGCACCGGGAATCGGAACGACGCAGGGCGATTGAGCCATCAACCAAGCTAATACTATACAGTAAACTGAAACGTTTTTTTCTGCGGCTAATTGGGCGATCGCGGGTATATCTTGCAAGCTGGTGACGCGGCGGCTTCCTCCCAAAGGACTCCAGGGAAAAAATGTCAGTTTTTCGGTTTCGCAATATTCCAGAACGCCGTCTGATTCCGGCTGTCTGTGCCACGGATTGTACTGATTCTGCACGGAGACAACTTCTACTGTATCGCGGGCACGTTTGATCTGCTCTACAGAAAAGTTGGAAACTCCAATAAATCGAATCATTCCTGCTTCTACTGCTTCTTTTGCGGGTGCTAGGGCTGCTTCGATGGTATAAGCGGGATCGGGCGAGTGATATTGCCAAAGGTCGATCGGTTTCTCGCCGCCCAACGCTTCAAAACTTTCGCGAATTGTCTGGCGCAAATGATGGGGATTGCCGTTGCGCGTCCATGCACCTTGAGGCCGCATTAAGCCGCCTTTAGTGGCGACAGTAACCGCCCGAGTATCTCCGGTGTACTGTTCCAAAGCTTTGGCAATCAGTTGCTCGTTGTGGTGTTTGTCGGATTCATCTTGGCAGTAGGAATCTGCGGTGTCAATTAGGGTGACACCCAAATCGAGGGCGCGGTGAATTACCGCAATTGATTGCGATTCTGGTGGCCGGCTGCTTAAGGACATTGGCATACCTCCAAGACCGATCGCGCTGATAGTAAAATTACTGTTACCCAGTTTTTTTCTTTTCATTGGTTTGCCTGCGTTTGCGTGGTTTATTCCCAGTTTACCTTTCAAGGATAAATTGAAGTCTTAAATTTATTTAACTATCTAAGTAAGTAGAAAAAAAAAATTAGATAAGCTGTTGGGCCTTTAAAATGTATATTTCAATTCCCTATTCCCCACCTGTCAAATCTTCTCCCTCTCAAACATAAGAGACAATCTAGATGTGCAGCAGCTTACCTACCTACTTAACTAGCTGGAAGCGCTGGTGTAAAACCGGAGTGCAAATTGCCAAAAGTAGCGGGAGAAAAATAACAGCCCGATCGCCAATATCCCCGCCCCTGCCATCCAAACGCTTTCACCTCTCCCCAGCATGGCTTCTGCTGGCACAGTCGTCAAGAAGGCAACGGGAACTACGAAAGTGAAGAAAAATCGATAAGCAGCGGGATAAGCTGCCATTGGAAATCTACCCGCTTCTAACAATCCTTTGAGGACTTCGGTAACATTGTAAATTTTGACAAACCAAATGCTGGTGGCCCCTAACATAAACCATATACTGTAAAGAGTAATAGTTCCGAATAACAGCGGTATTGCTGTTAAAAAATAGTTGCCGATTTCTACTCCCAACTTGTTAGCAGCATACAGCAGCAATACGGTGCCGAAGATTAAATCTGGGATTCCCCAAGGCGAAACTGTGTTTGCAGATAGCCAGAATTGGGAACTGATGGGTTTGAGGAGTACGAAATCGAGAGTACCTTGCTGCACTCGATCGACAATACGGCTGAGATTAGGTGCTAGAAAGGTTGACGAAAACCCCTGCAAAATCGTGAAAATACCGAGTACAACTAAAGCCTCTTCCCATGAATAGCCGGCAAACGTGTAGTCGGTACGGTAGAACAAAAACAGCCCAAACAAGCTGCCCGCAAGATTTCCGAGGCTGCTGAGGGTCGCGAGGACAAAGTTGATTCGGTATTCTAGTTCCGCTGCGATCGCCGCACCCCAGAACAATTTCAGTACGTGCAAATATCGTCCCATGTTTATAGCCATTTTTCCCCGTTGAAATACTTACATTTCATCTTATTGTAAAGGTTGTGTGAAGTTAGCTGCTGTAGAGGCTGCTCATTTCACTATAACTTTAAATTATTGAGATCGCTTACTTAAATACTTTTATTTACACGTAGTATTTAGTTATTTAACAAAATTTAAACAAAAATTACAATTATTAATTTCAGTCCATCTTAAGCCAATATATTTTGACAATTATTAAGCAGGATTCATGTTTTAACACAAAGCATCGCTCAATTGATATGAAATACTAATATGTTACAACTCTTAAGATTATAAATATTTCAAAAACATCTAGCCATACCCAAAGGGAACACTTAGGATGGGGCATACGTACTCAAAAGGAATACGTCATCAGCAATGCGTAATTATACGTACAAAAGAGGGTGCGAGAAATTGACTTAACTAACAACACGTAAGGAAAAAAAGACATGGATGCTTTAACTTTATCGAGACTGGGCGTCAAGCACACCAAGAGTGCAGTAGCCGAATCGCTGCGGATCAATACAGGATACGACATGACGAGCCCAGTAACTTTTTACGGAATCGTCAATGAGCGCTGCAATGTTAAATGTCGCCAGTGCGAGTATTGGCGGCTTAAAGAATATAAAGACGAAATTTGACGATCGAAGAATGGCAAAATGCCCTCTTGAGCGTCAAAGAATTTGTGGGCGAATTTTCAATCAACTTTAGTGGCGGCGAACCTTATATTAAAAAAGGTTTTCTAGACTTGCTGGCCTTTGCGAATAAAAATGGCATTCACGCCGGCGTCACCACAAACGGCTATTGCATGACCAGGGAAAACGCAGCCAAAACTGTCGCTGCTCGTCCTTTTAATGTGAATATGTCAGTTGACGGGCCGAATGCAGAATTGCACGATTATTTGCGAGGTCAACCGGGATTGTTTGACAGACTTTCTAAAGGA
Organism: Microcoleus sp. MON1_C1; assembly: GCF_036701945.1. Taxonomy (NCBI): domain Bacteria; kingdom Bacillati; phylum Cyanobacteriota; class Cyanophyceae; order Oscillatoriales; family Microcoleaceae; genus Microcoleus; species Microcoleus sp. MON1_C1. The sequence continues at coordinate 74,837 of NZ_JAUBRO010000028.1, forward strand.
ATCGGTTATCTGCGCGAAGAACAAGAAAAACAGAACGTATTGTTTCCGATCAACGTCAAACCGACAATGAACCGACTCAATTTCCGCCACCTCCCGGAAATAGTCACTTGGGCTCAGGGAATTGGGGCGACGACGGTGAACTTCCAACCGGTCAACCGCTGGACGCCAGAAACATACGAGGAATTGTGGATTGAAAAAGAAGACATGGAGGAATTTTCACAGGTAATCGAGCGGCTAATTGAAATGAAGAATAACGGTGCTCCGATTATGAACAGCGATGAAGTGTTGCGATTGATGATTCCTCACTTTGCCGAAGAAAAAGCTCCTGATTCAACTCGTCCTTGTCGCGTTGGACTGCGGAATTACTGGATTGATACGCGCGGTGATGTGAAATTGTGCGATGAGTTTCCCGTGATTGGTAATGTGAAAAATGCCAGCGCCCGGGAGATTTGGTACGGTGAAAAAGCTCAGAAAGTCCGCCGCGATACTTTGAATTGCGGCAAGCTTTGTCTGATTACTTGTGTTTCGCAAAAGACGATTTTGGACAAGGTAAAGATGGGGGTAAAATTATTAAAAAATTGAGGTTGGATCCGTGTTAATATTGCTTGTATTCATGGTGACCGGGTTTGAGCAGAAACCCGGTTTTTTGTTTGATAAATTGTATTCCCGTTAGGTTTTGCTAAAGGACAGGGCAATGCCGTTTCCTTACGAATACAATGTTTTGTATCAGTCGTAGGGTGGGTGACGGTGAAAAATGATTGCACCGCAGTCATTTACTATTGACTGTCACGCACCGCTTTACCTAGGCAATATTTTTCTTACCAGTGGCAAGATTCTGGGGGATATTTTTCTCGCCAGCGGCAGGATACCCAGTATCAGCAAGCCGAATATTAAACCGCAAAGCAAACTCCAGATAATCGTCGCCGTGAAGGGATGAAGGGGGAGGGAAAAATCGGGTTGCCATTTAATCGGTGTATCTTTGATTAGGGGATAGCTGTCCCAAAAGATTTGTCCGCCTCCGATCGCAGATCCGACAAAAAAAGATGATATTCTCAACTTGGCGAGCTCGCTTTTTCTGTTTGTCTTCGTTCTTCCGGCCGATTTCCATTTGTTCTTGAGCGCCATCTTTCTGCTCGTGTTCCTTTTGCTTGTATAATTCTAGTTGTTCGCGATCGCACTGACGTTCCCTCTCTTCTTCCGGTTCAATTCCACCTGTTCGATTTCCACCATCCCGCGAATTGTGGATATTGTCTGCTAGAACAAATCTTGATGGGCAATCAGGTAGTTTAAGTATTCTTCAACTTGGTTTTGATATTTGCGCGATCGCAAATTCAGGAACTTCGGCAAAAACACAAGTTGCCGCCTTCAATGGAAAAACTTTCGATTTTAGGATAACTTTCGAGAGAATAATTTTTCGCCTTAATATCAACAGTATTGCTGTCTCCTCGCAACTGCGGCAATTATTTAGCACAATCAAATACTTGGCTTCGGGTTTCAACTAACAATCGCTTTAACTTCGCGAGTTAAATTTCTCGATTTGGTTCCGCTTCTATTTGAGTGAATTCTGGCAGCTTTCTTTATAATTAGCTGGCTATTTGCGGACCTCGGCAATCGACCTTTCCATACCAAAAAGGGGCTCGCCTGCGCGTTGAGAAAAAGACATAAAGTGCGATCGACCTTTCCAGACCAAAAATGCGATCGCACTCACACTCTCAACCAAAGATCGCCCCTCTCATTCCACTCATGGCGATCGCCCCATCACCTATAATTTTAATTAACATCCTGTCCCTCCCTTAAGCAGGGCTGGGGGGACAGGATGAAAGGGGAAACGAGACTTAAAGCGGTCGATAAACGCGATAGTTAATTTCAGGGAAAATATTATCAATCTCCTCAACATTCTCCAACCAACCCGAATCAACTTTCCCTTCTTTCACTTCATCGTAAAGCTTGTGAAAGCGCATTAAGTGCGATCGAGTCCGCCGCACTGCATAGGGCACCATCGTTCCTGTACGCATGATAAATGCCCAGTCAGAAGATTGAGCTAGCAGCACTTCCCGCGCAGCCTGGTTCAAAGCCCGCCACTGCAATTCATCCGCAGGTTCCATGCTTCCCAACTCAATCATCCGTTCCGCAGCTTTGTGCAAGTGCGGGTAAATCCAAGCATTGGTATCGTTGAGCCAATACTCGTGGAAACCCCGGAAACCCCAGCTAGACTGAGACGGGCGGCACACTTGCTGAGTCGGATTTCCCCGCAAATAATCGGCTAAGTGCGTCATCTCGTAGGTATTTTGGTCGTACCAACTCTTGCGGAACAGGTAATCTAAGAACCAAGGCCCTTCGTACCACCAGTGACCGAAAAGTTCGGCGTCGTAAGGCGAAACAATAATCGGCGGACGCTGCATAATGCCGTTTAGGTGTTCAACTTGGCGTTCCCGGTTGAAAGCAAAGTTGCTGGCGTGTTCGGCTGCTTTTTCCCGTGCCCAGTACGGATCGTACAACTGTTTATCGCCTAAACCCAATCCGCGACCGGTGATTTTGTGATATTTAATCCCGGTATTTTTCCGCTGGCCGTTGGGCATGATGTAGGGCTTAATGTAATCGTAGTCAGCTTCCCAGCCCAAATCTTTGTAGAATTCGCGGTATTCGGCCGCGCCTGGATAGCCGACTTCGGAAGACCAAACCTGCTGCGAGGATTCGTGATCCCGGCCGAAGGCTGCGACTCCGCATTCGGTGAAAATTGGGGCGTAGCTGCCGTAGCGGGGACGCGGGCGGGCGTAGAGGATGCCGTGACCGTCTGTGAGAAAGTAGCGGAGGCCGGCGTCGGCTAACATCCGTTCTAAGCCTTCGTAGTAGGCGCATTCGGGCAGCCAAATGCCTTTTGGTCGGCGGCCGAAGTTTGCTTCGTAGTTGTCGCAGGCTACTTGAATTTGTGCCCAAACTGCTTCGGGGTACATTTTCATCAGCGGTAGGTAGCCGTGGGTGGCGCCGCAGGTGATGATTTCGAGGTTGTTGGTATCTTGGTGTTCTTTGAAGGCTTTGACTAAATCTCGATCGTACTTTTCCCAAAAGTTGCGAACTTGAGAGAAGTGAGCGGCGTAATGTTCTGCTAAATAGCGGAGGTGACCGTTTCCGCTGTTGTGTTCGATTTCGAGATCCGCTAATTCTTCGAGTTTAGCCAAGTGGTCGTCGAAGCGGTCTTGCAGCAAGGGGTCGCGCAGCATGGCAACCAAGGGCGGCGTCATGCTCATGGTAATTTTAAAGTCGATGCCGTCGCGCTTGAGTCCTTCAAAGACTTGCAGCAGGGGAATGTAGGTTTCTGCGATCGCCTCAAACAGCCATTCTTCTTCTAAAACGTAGTCGCTTTCGGGGTGGCGGACAAAAGGCAAGTGGGCGTGGAGAACGAGTGCGAGGTAGCCAATAGTCATAAAAAAATTCGGTAAGTGGGAAACGAGCGTGTCTTTAGACCTGAGAGGGAAACGGCTAGGCGGTTTCAACCGCCGTGAATCTTTCCATTACACGAGGATTGCTAGATGGGAGTGTACTTTTGTAATGTACTTTCAGTGGGACAATTACCACATCCAACCTCGCAACCGGCGATCGCATAATGTTCGCTCCTTTATGAGCCTCTATGAGAGGGGTAATGTTAGCTTGCGCCTTCGTTAAGGGCCGGTACTATATCTAGGACACTAATTTAACCTAATAAGTCTGTTTAATCCTAAATTTCGCTTGGCAAGGAACTAGCGAGAGCATTCCCTGGTAGGCCTTTAACTCTTACCGTTAACGTAGTACGCAGGTACGCCTCTGGTCAACTATGGTTTAAGTCTGAGGCCCGAAGCAAGCGTGTCTTGAGACCTGGGTCGTTGACAGTGATTTGGATGCCGTAGTTATTAACTGACGCCAGTTAGGCACAGCTTTAAAATATTTTAAGATTTTATGCTGAAACGGGACTCACAAAATGCCGTGTTTTTTTAATGGCCTTTCTCTAACAAACTAAATGTCAGCAAATTCTGATTTTCTGCTTGCTGTCGGATTAAGGCTGCTGCTGTTTGAGAGTCTACTGGCTTTGAGAAAAAGAATCCTTGGGCGTACTCACATTTTAACCCTTTTAGTATAGATAGTTGCGAGGCTTCTTCGACTCCTTCGGCTACTACATCCATGCCTAAATTGTGGGACAAAGTAACGATCGACCGCACAATTTCTGTCGGGTCAATGCCTCCTTTACTGAAATCGAATTCACCTCCCATCCTGCTAACAAAAGAGCGGTCTATTTTTAAGGTATTGGTGGGGAAGCGGTGCAGGTAGGAGAGCGAGGAATAGCCGGTGCCGAAGTCATCAATGCACAAGTGTATGTTTCGGGTTCTGAGCTGCACCAGCATTGCTGTTACTGATTCGGAATTTTCTATGAGTACGCTTTCGGTAATTTCTAGTTTTAAACTGCTGCCGTCGAGGTGAGTTTCTGCGAGAACTTGGTCGATGTATTCGATTAAATTTGGTTGAGAAAACTGTTTGACAGAAATGTTGACGCTAACGCTCAAGGGGGGGTTGCTGGGAAATAGCTGCTGCCACTGGCGGATTTGGTGGCAAGCTGTGCGGAGTACCCAGCGGCCGAGGGGTACGATCAAGCCTGTTTCTTCGGCGATGGTGATGAATTCGCCGGGGGAAACTAAGCCGCGTTCTGGATGCTGCCAGCGCACTAGGGCCTCAAAACTGGTAATTGTGTTAGTGGCGATCGACACGATCGGCTGGTAGTGAATAATAAACTGGGGCGCTGCGGATAAGGGAGGTAAGGCTGATTCGGGGGATGGGGGAAAGTCTTCTTCTCTGGCCGGCTCTCTAATGGATTCGATCGCCCGCCGCAGGTCGTTTTCTAGCTGCAACAGCCGCAAAGCGTGGGCGTGCATGGAACTGTTGAAAACTTCGTGTCGGGATCTGCCGAGTTCTTTGGCGCGGTACATTGCTGTGTCAGCGTCGCGCAACAGGGTTGTCGGTTCCACGTATTCGCCAGAACTCAAAGCTATGCCGATGCTGGCGGTGATAAATACTTCGTGTCCGTCTAGAAGCAGAGGGGAGGTGATTTTCTTTTGCAGGCGGTTGACAATGGTGGTAGCTTCATTGATGCCCTCGATGTCTTCGAGCAACAGCACGAACTCGTCTCCTCCGAGGCGGGCCACTGTATCTCCGGGTCTGAGACAAGCTTCCAGACGCCGCGCGATCGCTACTAGCAGTTGATCGCCGATGGCGTGGCCGAGGGAATCGTTGACTACTTTAAATCTATCTAAATCGAGAAACAGCACGGCAAACAAGTAGTCTTTGCGCCGTTTTGCCAGCCTCAGAGCGTGTTCGAGCCGATCGGTAAATAGCGATCGGTTAGGCAATCCGGTGAGGGCGTCGTGAAAAGCATCGTGCAGCAGTTGTTCTTCGGCGAGTTTGCGCTGAGTGATATCGTGACAGTTAATCACGATTCCCTCGACTGCGGGATCGTAAAGCAAGTTGGTGGCTACAGCTTCTACATAACACCAGGAACCGTTGCGGTGGCGGACTCGGTACTCAACTGGGCACAGGCTTCTTTTGGGGTTTTCAATGGCTTTGTGGAGGGTTTCGGCGATCGTGGCGCAGTCGTCGGGGTGAACTATTTCTAAGGCGCTGCGGCCGATCGCATGGTGGGGCGCGTATCCTAAAATTCGCTTGACGGAAGGGCTGATGTAGCGGAAGATTCCTTCGGCGTCGAGAATGATCGTGATGTCTGTGGCGTTTTCAATCAGCGAGCGAAATCGCTGTTCGCTTTGGCGCAGGGCTGATTCTGCTTGTTTGCGATCGCTGATGTCGAGCGCTACTCCGTCTATAATTACGTCGCCGTTTTCGTTTTTGGAAAATTTAGCGCTGTCTTGCACCCACTTAACCTCCCCAGATCTCAGAACGATGCGGTACTGCCGATCGCACGGCAAAAGAGTCGCTCTTGATGCTGCTACGCGGCTGTCAAACGAGCTTTTGTCGTCTGGATGGATGATTTCGGTCAAGAGTTCCGGGTGCGAAATCACTTCTTCGGCCCCGAACCCAGTAACTTCGCGCACGCCCGGACTGATGTAGGGCATGGAAATTGTGCCGTCTGGATGCAGCACGGTGCGGTAGACTGAGCCGGGAATGTTGGCTGCCATTGTGGCTAGCTGCTGCTGGATGCCGCAGACTGCTGCTTCGGCGCGCTTGCGTTCTGCAAGTTCGGTTTGGGCTTGTTGGTAAAGTTCGGCTTGGTGGATCGCGATCGCGCACTGATCGGCTATGGCTTTGAGTAGCGACAGTTCTTCGGCGCTCCAAGAGCGCGCCCGAGCGCACTGATAGAGACTAATTCCTCCCAAAAATGACCGCTGGTAGAGCAGCGGCGCGATCGCGACGCCGCGAAACCCTACCAACTCTGCTGATTCTTGCAGGGACGGGCAAAGTGTCGATAACTCGTCGATGATCAGGGTTTCCCCGGCCGCTAGCCCGGAGCGGAAGTGTTCGGCCACTTTGCAATTTAGCCCGACAAACCGTTCTCTGTCGGCTCCTTTGCTGATGTAGCGAATTCTGATGCCGCCTTCAGCATCTGGCTGCAAGATGGCGCAGGCGCTGATGTCTAAAGCTTCGTGCAGTTGATCTGCGGTGGTTTGCAGCACTTCGTCGAGTACAAGGGTGAAGCGCATGGCTTGGAGGATGCGGTTGGCGATCGCTTCTCGCTGAGCTTGCCGCTGAATTTGGGCGATCGCTTCTTGTTGCTGGCGCCGCATTTTGTATTCTTGGAGCGATCGTTCTAAGACTGTTGGCAACCTAAACAGGCGCCCTTTTAATACGTAATCGGTCATTCCGGCTTTGATGCACTCAACTGCTGCTTCTTCTCCCAAACTTCCCGTTACTAAAATCAAGGGTATGTCTTGCCCTAATTCCTGCATTAATTTCAATACTTCTAAACCGTTGAAGCCGGGGAGGCGGTAATCTGAGAGTACAGCATCGTACTGGCAATTCTCGAGCAGTTTTCTGCACTCTGTTGCTGTTTCTGCAGTGTCGCAATTAAAATTTACCCCCCCCGCTTCTAAGGCGAGCACTATTAATTCCATATCTTCTGCCATGTCTTCGATAATCAACAATTTTAATGTTGATTCCGCTACCATTTTTAGTAGATAGTTGGTCTGATTTATATCTAACATAAGGAATTGGGGAGGTTTTCAAGTGGTTATTCGTGTTTTTGCTAGTAATTTTTTAGACGGAGTTTTGTGGTTAATTTTATCGGGATATTATTTTTAGTTATTATTAGCAAAATAAATTATATACTCTATTCGCAAGACCTTTATTTAGCACCTGCAGTCGAGGGCTGATCGAACCAATTGGGGATCGTCCCAATTTTTAAAAGAGCGTTTTTTAGGAGTACGAGCATCTTTCACAGCCAAGCCTATATCTTTCGCTTCCATCTCTAACAGTGAACACTCCTGTCACACCAAAATTCGGATGATCTCACCGATTGTGACTTATTTAAGTGTATAAGAGTTTTAAATTCTGAATTTAAAACTCTTATACACTTAACTTACGAATCTATATTACCGTTTGAGATTGTTTGCCCTAGTTTAAAGTAAAACGTGGCTCCTTGACTAGGTAGGCTTTCGGCCCAAACCGTGCCGCCGTGGCGGTGAATAATCCGCTGGACGATCGCCAAACCGATGCCCGTCCCTTCAAATTCTCTCTGGGAGTGCAGCCTCTGAAAGGCTCCAAACAGGCGATCGGCATATTCCATCGGAAAACCCACCCCGTTATCCTTGACAAAAATCGTCCCATCAGGTAAACCCTCAATAACTATTGTAGCCGGAGTGCGCCCGCGGCTGAACTTGACGGCGTTGCTAATCAAGTTGCTGAACACCTGTTGCAGCAAGGTTGGATCTCCCATTACCGTCGGTAAATTTCCGACTGCAAATTCAACGCTGTGGAGAGTTTGGGTCGGGTCTGCGACGGTTGGGGGTTTAGTCAATTTAATCGCATTTTGTACCAAACGGCTCAGATCGATCGGAATTTGCCTCAACTCGGTGCGACTCACCCGCGACAGGGCGAGCAAACCGTCAATCAACAGGCTCATTTTTTGGCTGCTGTCTTCAATTATTTCCATATAGTGAACTATTTTGCGATCGCTCACAGCCTCAGTTGCTTCGAGGCGCTGCTTCAACGCTTCTACAAAACCTGAAATGTGTCGCAAAGGTGCGCGCAAGTCGTGGGAAACAGAGTAAGAAAAAGATTCTAATTCTTGATTGGCAGCTTCTAATTGCTCTGTGCGTTCTGACAAAGCTTGTTTTGTCTCTACCAACTCAGTGATATCGCGAGCAGTGCCAATTAAAGCATAAACCTCACCGTCGAGATTTCTGAGGGGAATTTTAAAAGTATCGTAGTAAGTAGTGGCGCCAGCTATCACAAATTTGTCCTGCAAGTGCATAGTTTCGCCTGTTTCAAATACCTGCCAATTTTTCCTACAAAATTGTTCGGCTATTTCTGGGGAAAAACATTCAAAAATAGTTTTGCCCTGCATCTCTTTTCTGCTATTTAAGCCAGCAGTTTTGGCAACAGATTGATTGACAAAAGTCAGGCGCATATTTTTGCGTTCTACCACAAAAATGCGATCGGGCAAGGCATCAAAAAAAGTTTCTAATTCGGCGGTACGCTGAGAGACTTGAGCTTCTAAAGTTTCGTTGAGTTCTTTGAGTTCAAATTCTACTCGTTTGCGTTCGGTGATATCTTGACCTATTCCGATACAACTGCCGTCAGAAAGGTGAACATTTGCCCAAGAAGTGTCGATAATTCGCCCGTCTCTAACTTTTGTTTTGAAGTCGCTCCATTTCTGAGTTGCTGCTTGGATTTCATCCAAAACGTATTGACGGTATTCTGGCTGCGGATAAACTTCGGCCAAGATATCGCGGTTTTTGATTTCTGCCAAACTCCAGCCGAGCACTTTTTCCCAGTGGCGGTTTACCCAGTTTATTTGACCGTTTTTGTCTAAGAATGCGAGCATAATCGGCACGTTGTCGAAGATAGTTTGCAGCAGTTCTTTTTGCTGTTTTAATGATTCTTCGGCTTGTTTGCGATCGCTGATGTCGAGTACGGAACCGATAATTTGCCTCATTTGTCCGTCTGGGGTTCTTGTGAAGATTGTTGAGCGATCGTGCACCCAGCGCCATTCCCCATTTTTGTGTTTAATTCTGTAGTCTCTGTCATCCGTTTCATAGGGATTGCTGCTGTGTTTTAGTCGCTCCATACCTGTAATTAGCTTTAACAGATCCTCGGGATGAACTAAGTTAGCGACAGCATCTGTACCAAAATCTTGCCATTCTTTGGCAGTGTAGCCGAGTATGGCTGTGACTGATTCATTTGCATAAATATTTTTGTTTTCTACTGCATCGTAAATGTAAAGAAAGTTGGGGATAGTTGTAACAATGCTCTCTAAAAGTTGCTGATGTTTTTGCAGTTCTGATTCTGCCTGTTTGCCCTCGCTTAAGTCCAGCACAAAACTGACGCCTAACTGCTGCGTTCCTTCTAAAAATGTGCTGCCCAGCAGCACCGGAACGCGGCTACCATCGGAGCGTATAAATTCTTTTTCAAAGGGAACAACCGTATTTCTAGCCTTCAGTTCGGCAACTTTTTCTGTATCTAAACGCACATATTCTGGCGGTGTCATTTCTTGCCAGTTAACTCTTCCGGCAAGCAGTTCGTCCCGCGTATAATTTACCGTGTTTAAAAAAGCGGCGTTGGCATCTGTAATGCTGCCGTTAAGATCCCAAAAAATTATGCCGATCATGTTAGAATCAACTATGGCTTTAAATTTGGATTCGCTTTGTCGCAACTGAGCTTCGACTTGTTTAAGCTCTGTAATGTCGCGGGCGATGGATAACACTGTTTCTACTGAATTGTCTTCAGCAAACTCGGGAATGACTCGACAGTGGTAATGTTTTATGCCCTCGGGAGTGGGAAACTCAAATTCTATGGTTTCTTGTTTGCCAGTGTCAAAAACTTTTAGAAAAGTCTCGTCCCACAGGTCGCACAAGTGTGGTGGCATTCCTGATTCTCTGTTGCTCTTGCCCATCAATTCTGCGGGGGGTTTTCCGGTTGCTGATTCTACTGCGTGGTTGATGTAAAGGTGGCGGAATTCTCGATCGAACCTGGCGATGATATCGGTCGCATTTTCCGCTAGGGTGCTGAAAGCTTGTTCGCGCCGGTGCAGTTCTTCTTGAGTGCGGTGGCAATCGGTTATGTCTCTACCAAAAGATAGAATTGAAACTACTGTTCCCGATTCATCGATGAGTGCAGAATTGTACCATTCGCAGTAAATTATCGAGCCATCTTTGGTATAGTTGCGGTTGCGGCAAACGTTGCGGGTTTCTCTGCTGTCTAAGAGTTGATTTTTGAGGGCGCACACTTTTTCAAAGTCTTCTTGATAAACTATTGACCATTCGTGCCAGCATTTGCCAATTGCTTCTGCTGCACTCCAGCCAAATAGTTGTTCTGCCATTGGCGACCACCGCACTACCCGCAATTCCCTGTCCCACTCTATAACTGCCATTGGCGAGTTTTCTAGATGAAATTCCCGCTGCGAGTTGGCTTTTTTTATTTGAGTTTGAAGTTGCTGCCGGAGTTGCTTCGCCCCGGCAAAGATCTCGCTAATTTCCTGTGTGTTTGCTGAGCCGGCTTTGGCCATGTGAGCAATGGTTTCTGCTGTTTGTTTTTCGAGTTCGTTCCAAGCAAGTTCGAGGGCTGATTCCGCCTTCTCTAGCTCAGTGATGCTGTTCTGAAACAGTGTGGCACTTTCAACTGGAAATTTACGCATAGTTTTGACACTTAGGCCAGTGTTACTTTTAGAATTCAAAATTAAAGCTTAAAAATTAAAAATATGTAATTTCCTGTTAAATTATACATTTTTAGTTTTTAGTCTGTGCGTGGAGCCGATCGTTGGAGGCGGGCGGCGTTATTAAAGACTGCAAGTAAAAGGATTTGGGGTGCAGATCGATCGGCAATTGTGGTGGATCGATCTAAAACTCTCCTGGGTAAGGGAAGGGTACGGGCAGGAGCAGGCGCTAAGTATATTTTTGCACAGAGTTGTTGTTTGGGGGCGATCGAAAGGAGATCGGCGTGGCTGGGGGCTTGGGTCGATCGCCCATCTGTAGCAGGGCGTTGCCTGTGCAGAGCCCCATGTGTCTCAACTAAACACGCTTTCTCAAAGTCCGGCAGGGGTTTAAACCTGCCGAACAAAGGGTTTGACGCGCTTGTTGACACCAATGAAACTGCGGCTACCTACAAATAATCTCCACTCACTTTGGTCAATAAAAAGCTAAAATAAAATCTAAAGTTATTCAGTCTTTAAAATTGCTTATGACTGCTGCTGCACCCTCTTCGATAAAAAACCAAACTCAGTACGAAGCCATTATCGGTCTCGAAACTCATTGTCAATTGAGTACGAATACTAAAATTTTCTCCAGTTCTTCTACAGAATTTGGCAATACCCCAAATACTAACATTGACCCAATTTGTATGGGAATGCCTGGAGTGTTGCCAGTATTAAATCAAAGAGTTCTGGAGTATGCGGTGAAAGCAGGGCTGGCTCTCAACTGCGAAATCGCACCTTACAGTAAGTTTGACCGCAAGCAATATTTCTATCCCGATTTGCCGAAAAATTATCAAATTTCTCAGTTCGATTTGCCGATCGCTACTAACGGTTGGCTAGAAATTGAACTGGTGGACGAGAAGGGAAATTCTACTAGAAAAAAAATCGGGATCACTCGCTTGCACATGGAGGAAGATGCCGGAAAATTGGTTCACGGCGGCAGCGATCGGTTGAGCGGTTCAACTTATTCAATGGTGGATTACAACCGCGCCGGTGTGCCTCTAATCGAAATTGTTTCGGAACCGGATTTGCGATCGGGCGCGGAAGCTGCCGAATACGGTCAAGAATTGCGCCGGATCGTGCGCTACATCGGTGTTGGCGACGGGAATATGCAGGAAGGTTCGCTCCGGTGCGACGTGAATATTTCCGTGCGCCCCGTGGGCAGAAAAGAGTTCGGCACGAAGGTGGAAATTAAAAATATGAACTCTTTTAATGCGATCGAACGGGCGATCGATTACGAGATCGAGCGGCAAATTCAAGCTGTGGAAAATGGCGAAACCATCGTCCAAGAAACGCGACTTTGGGATGAAAACAAGCAGTGTACTTTCAGTATGCGGGTTAAGGAAGGCGCAAGCGATTACCGGTATTTCCCGGAACCGGATTTGCCTCCGATCAAAGTTTCGGCCGAGCAATTGCAGGATTGGAAAGCTCAACTGCCGGAATTGCCGGCCCAAAAGCGCAATCGCTACGAAACTGAGATCGGTCTTTCTCCCTACGACGCGCGGGTGCTGACTGACGACAAAGCGGTGGCGGAGTATTTTGAAAAATCGATCGCCGCTGGTGCTGTGGCTAAACAAGCTGCGAATTGGGTGATGGGCGATATTACTGCTTATCTGAAAAATGAAAAACTGGCGATCGCAGAAATTCCTTTCCAACCGCAGGATTTAGCCGAACTGCTGGGGCTAATTGATGCCGGTACGATCAGTGGCAAAATCGCTAAGGATATTTTGCCGGAGTTGCTGGCAAACGGTGGTTCGCCTCAGAAGTTCGTTGAGAGCAAGGGTTTGATTCAAATTTCGGATACTGGGGCGATCGATCGAGCGATCGATGCGGTGTTAGCCGCCAATCCCAAGGAGCTCGAACAGTACCGAGCCGGTAAAACTAAGCTGCTGGGCTTTTTTGTCGGCAAGGTGATGAAGGAAACGGGCGGCCGGGCCGATCCCAAACTGACCAATGAGCTGCTGGCGGCGAAGCTTAACGGCCCAGGCTAAGCAATTATTAAGGGGGTCGTGTAGCAGATACAGCGGCGGGCGATCGGTTTTTCCCGATCTCGCCGCGCCCTCGCCCTTCTTGCTGGCTCGTAACTTTATAATTAGTCTACATTTCTTTACAACATCTTCACGTTTGGGGGTGACACCCCTCATCCCTCTCGTGTTATATTTTGTTATGTAGATGCACCCTGATGGCAGAGAGAGTTACTTAGGTAGCTCTCTCTTTTTTTGTCTTTTTTTTCCACGGACGTGAAAATACGGATGGGGGAGAGGGGGATTAACGATACCGATCCCCGATTACTGATTACTGATTAGCAATTACCGCTTTGAGTCGATTAATATCAACTTTAGTTATTAACTAATTTTGACATTATGAGCGAACAAGCTAGCGAGCTAATCAAGCAGGGGATTTCGCAATATCAGGCGCGTCAATTTGAGGCGGCGCTGGGTTCTTGGCAGGAAGCGCTGGCGCTGTATCGCTCAATGGACGATAAGCGGCGATCGGGTGCGGCGCTGGGTAATATGGGCGTAGCTTACGAAGCGCTGGGAAATTATGCTCAGGCGATCGAGTGCTACCAGCAGCATTTGGTGTTAGCGCGGGAAATTGGCGATCGCCGGGGCGAGGCAAATGCTTTGGGAAATCTGGGCAATGCTTGTTGTGCTCTGGAGAATTTTTCTGGTGCTATTGATTACCAGCAACAGCGTTTGGCGATCGCGCGGGACACTGGCGACGGGCGCTCTGAGTTGGAAACTTTGGGGAATTTGGCACTAGCTTACGATGCTAAGGGAGATTTGCCTGGTGCGATCGAATGCTATCACGAGCAGTTGTCGATCGCGCGCGCCAGCAAGGACGATCGCATTGAGCGCAATGCTCTCAAGAATTTGAAGCTTGCTTACAAGTATTTAGCAGATTACGAGAAGGCTAACCAGTACCGACAGCAGCAATTGGCGATCGTCCGGCAACTGTTTTTAACTGATAAAAATAAGAGTTTTGTACAACTTGTAGAAACAGTTGGTTTGAATCCGATTGAGGATTTTGCTGGGGCTAATTTAAGCGGTTTTGACTTGCACTACGCTGATTTTAACGGTGCGGATTTGCGCGAAACCAACCTCCGAGGCGCAGATTTGACTTTGGCCGATCTCAGCGGTGCTTTGCTGAGCGCTGCTATTTTAATTGATGCTAATTTGTGCAATGCTAATTTGCGGGATGCTGAACTCAGCAGCGCCAATTTGAGCGGTGCTGATTTGCGGACAAAGCTGCCCCGGGCGAATTTGAGCGGTGCAAATTTAACGGGCGCCAATTTGAGCAGTGCTTATTTACCGAATGCGATTTTAGTAAATGCAAATTTGACAAATACTGATTTGAAGAATGCTGATTTAAGTGGTGTTAATTTGAGCGGTGCGAATTTAAACGGTGCTGATTTTAGCCGCGCTGATTTGACAAATACAGTAGTGAAAAATGCAAAGTTTTTTTGTTGTTTGGGAATTTCGGATACCCTGAAGGTTGAATTGACGGCACGGGGCGGGATTTTTGAGTAGAATTAATTGGAAAGGTTGGTAATTGTAGAGGGTAAGAAAAGCTATGACTGCCGTAACTGCAAAACGATTCTCGATCGCCGAATATCACCGTTTGGGAGAACTGGGATTTTTCGCCCCCGATGAGCGAGTTGAATTGATTCGCGGAGAAATTATCATTATGGCTGCTAAAGGTAGGCTGCACTCTTCTTGTAACAGTCTTTTAGTTCAGGAGTTAATCATTTTACTGGCAAGACGCGCTCTTGTGCGCGCGCAAGAGCCAATTATTTTGTCTGATGATAGCGAACCAGAGCCTGATGTTGTGATTGCCCGCAATCGAGCCGATCGTTATTTCTCTTCTCACCCGCAGCCTGCTGATATTTTGTTGGTAATTGAGGTATCGGATTCTACGTTGAAGTACGATCGCACAACCAAGCTGTCTCTCTATGCTGAGACTGGAATTTCTAATTATTGGATATTTAATTTGGTTGATAATCAACTGGAAATGCACAGCGAACCTTATCAGAAACAAAACGGGAGTTATAGTTATCAATTGCAACGAGTTGTTTTGCCAAATCAGACGGTGGTAATTCCTGATTTTCCCGAGTTGTCTCTGGATTTGTCTTTGGTATTTCCCGCCTAGGCTTCCTTCGATGATATAATACAAAAGTGCGATGGCTACGCCCCGGCTTGCGCCTACGAACTCTTCACCAAAGTAGCACTATGACCGCTCAAACTCTCGCTCCACCCGAACAAATTGTCGAGCTATCGGGTATCAGTTGGCAAACCTACGAAACTTTGCTAGCCGAAATCGGCGATCGGCAAATTCGATTGACATATAATCGTGGCAATTTGAAAATTATGGTACCCTCCCCAGAACACGAACGTTTCAAAGAAGTATTGGGTCGATTTGTTGAAACCTTAGCTGAAGAATTAGATGTGAAAATTGAGCCTCTTGGTTCTACGACATTCAAACGTCCTGAACTTAGCGGTGCAGAACCAGATAAATGTTTTTACATTCAGAATATTAGTGCAGTTAAAGGCAAAAAAAGAATCGACCTAACTCAAGATCCGCCGCCGGATTTAGTGGTGGAAATTGATATTACCAGCCGTTCGGAAAATAGCTTGCAGGTTTATGCGGATCTGGGAGTGCCGGAAGTTTGGATTTATAATGGAGCGCGGCTCAGAATCAACAGATTAGAAAATGGAGAATACGTTGAGGGCGAGATCAGTTTAGCATTTCCCAGCTTACCGATATTAGAGATTGTCAGATTTTTGGAACAAGCAGAAACAATGGACTATTTGGAATTAGTGAAAGCATTTCGGAATTGGGTAAAAAGCCAAATTCAGCAAAACCAATGAGTTGCGGATCAAATTAAACAAAATTTACAATTTTGTCCACAAAAAAAAGGTGTAGTGTGATAAAATAGAGATGATAAACTAATTTAAATATCAATTACAGGCTGGTAGTGCCAGCAATTCTACCCGATATGCGATCGCTAGAGTCTCACAACAAATACCCAGATTGCTTGTGGATGCAATTAGAAGCAATTCCAGTTCCATCGGTTGCACCCCAAACCCAGCAGCTCGACATTCACTTGAGTCTGAATTTTAACGAGCATTGGGAACCGCTGCTCGGCGGTCGCGTCAAATTTGGTCTGCAAGGCGGGACGCTCAAACTCTATCTAGAAAACTGCGAAATACCCGTAGCATCACGTCAGTTAGTCGGTTCTTTCCAGCTTTTGCCAATAGAAGAAACTCTGCCCATTCAAAACAGTGCAGAAATTTTAGTGAGCGAAAGTCAGCGCGGAGTTCAGGGCGGCGAAAATGCGGAAAAAATCAAGGAAACAGAGAGCATACGGTGTCACGTTTCCACAATAAGGAATGATACAACGCCAGCTTGGGTTTTTGCAGTTGAACAGCGCAAATCCGTATTAAAAGGTTTGCTAAAAAGTGCTAAGCTGGGAGAATTAGCTGGCAAAGAATTTCGGATGGCAGCGGCTTTTGAAGTTGCTAAAGAAGATATTAATCTCACAGATGCGGAGGGTTTGTGGCCGCACGATATCACGCCAAATCAACATTCGGTTTTAGAAAGAATCCTGACTATATACCTGCACGCAAATAAACTCCAACCTGCCCTCAGTTGGGCGCTATTGTCCTACAATTTACCTCCGGTTGAACCGCGCGAAGTGGAAATTGCCCCGGAAGCTGAATCGGAATTGCAGGAAATGGTCGATCGCATTATTTCCGCTGAAACCGACAACTTTGTGGAGTTGGCCAAAATCGCCAATCTCAATCCAGCACTAGATTTCGCGGGTAGCACCTTGCGCGGAACGACTTTAAGTGCAGTGGATTTTAGCAGCGCAAATCTCGATCGGGTAAATTTCCGGGGTGCAACCTTAAACGATGCCGATTTCAGCGACGCCAGCCTGCAAAATGCCAAATTCGGCGGTGCAGATTTGAGCGGCGCTTTCTTAGGAAATGCCGATCTAAGCGGTGCCGATTTGCACAAAGCAAGTCTAGCTTTAGCTAATCTCAGCGGTGCCAATTTGAGCCGCGCAAACCTGCTGGAAGTGAACTTAACAAATACTAATTTCAGCGGTGCGAATGTCGAGTCAGCCAGATTCGGGAACAATTCAGGAATGGATGAGGAGATGCAGGTGAATCTACAGCAGCGAGGCGCAATTTTTGAAGAGGTTTAGTCGGTAAGTGCGAGATCCCTTTCATCCATCTGCATCCATCGTGGCACGGGCGTCGCGCCTGTGCGATGGATCAGTTCAAAAAAAGTCCCGTGAAGCGTAGCTATCCCGTAGGGAATCGACCATCATCAAACCTTGTAAAAAAAATCGCTGTTAAAATAGAACCATCATTCCCTCCCAACTCACCTCAACATAAAAGTATATGAAGATAGAAGATTATCCACTTGCCAAAAAATTGATATTAGATGCCGAAGGCAACATTAGTCAAGTCATTCTAGATTATACCGACTATCAGTATTTCCTAGAAGCTATCGAAGATAGAGGACTTCTGTTGGCTATGCGCGAAGTAAAAAATGAAAAGCCGTTAAATTTACGGCAAGCACTAGCAGAATTGGAAACAGAATGAAGGTAGAATATCTGCCCAGTTTTGTGAAGGATTTAAAAGCTCTTAAAAGTACGCCTGTTTTTCAGCAAATCAAGGAGTTTGCTTTTGCGGAAATTCCCAACGTTAATGATTTACAGACAATAGTTAACTGAAAAAAATAGAAAGGCGATGATAATGCGTATCGGTTTCGGGTTTGCGACTATCTAATAGGTTTTTATTTTGATGGCGAAACAGTTACTTTTGCAAGAGTTCTTCACCGGAAAGATATTTATAGCTACTTTCCACCCTAAAGCTGTTTTCACTCTTACAGTTTGATTAAACAAAAAGCGATCGCCCTTTTATCCATATCCGTCTATCGTGGCACGGGCGTCTCGCCTGTGCTTCCGAATCGGGTCAAAAAGAGCGATCGCCCTCCCAAACAAATTATCCTTCATCCTCCGACTTTACAGGAGGACGCCCAGAAATCACAATAAATCCCACAGATTCGAGAGTCAGGTTTGGGCGGCGAATACCAGCTAAAACCGCTTGACTCAACAAACTTTCGGTATTGATTTCATCAGCCAAAACCGATTCTAAAAGTTGTTCGGATTTAGAAAGTCGATTCAATCGCAACTGCAATTGATTCACGCGGTTTTCGAGTTGGATAGCAGCAGTGACAGCAGATCGATCGCACATTTCCACAAAAGCCGATCGCCCGCGCAGCAATTCCTCCGATACCACCCGCCCCTTTTGACAAAAATCATCCCATTCTAGCGGATCGACAAAACTGTCAATCAGCGATGTGCGATTTTTAGACAAATTGTAATCCCGATTCGGCCCGCCTTTCCCCTTATAAGCCCGCTGCAAAATCGCCAGAAGTTCCGCATCCTCCACCAGAGACATTTCTTCGCTGCGAGCATCTACAAACACAGTTTCAAAAGTTGGGAGAAACAGAGCATCAGCGCGGCGCTGCAAAGCTTTCAAGTTGTAATTTTCGATGTTTTGTGCTTGCAAAACTTGCTCGGCCGGCTGCACATCAGTCTGGATTGAATAATTAAACTGAAATCCGAACCACTCCTTCCCAGGCGCAGCATCCCAACTTTCATCATGCCGCCACATGGCAAAAGCTTGACCGCGATCGTCCCAGCGAATATAAGAGCCAAGTGCATCGATCAATCCCTCACCAATTCGGTAAAGAGCGACATCCGCATTCTGATAAGCAATCCGGCGATTGTAACTACCATATTGCTGGCAATAAGGAATCAATCGGGTTCTCAAATCGTTGGACGGAATCAACGTTTTTTGAGTAGGTTGATAGCGCAGCAACCCCGATACACTCGGATGTTCGATTTGTTTGAAGTGAAGAGCTTGACACAGCCAACCTTCAGTAGCGCGCTGCATTTCTTTATGCTTAGCATCGCAGTTGTCCAGAGCTTCAAAATACTGAGATGCGCTGTCATCAAGAGTATCAATTTCATCGAGAACGTACTGTTCGTCTATTTTGATTTTCTCTTGTTCGATTTCTGTTTTAATCGATTCAATTTCGCTGGATAAGCCTTTCCCTCCCTCAGCAAACAACTTTTCTTCAAGTTTGAGGAGTTTTTCCTCAGCATAAAACTGAAGGCTGGCAATAGATTTGTTGAAGATATCAAACCCATCTTTTAAAACTTGAAACCAAGCTTCGTGGGGACTCTCCGGCAAATCCGGGCCTGCAAACAAACAAAATTGCACTCCCATTTTGCTGCCAATGCGATCGACTCTGCCGAGTCTTTGTTCTAACTGGTTGGGAAACCACGGCAAATCGAAGTGAACTAACCAATCTGTCACTTGTAGATTTACCCCTACTTCGGCCGATCGATCGCACACTAAGATAAAACAATGCGGTTCAGTCTTAAACCGCTTGAGACTAGCCTCAACATCCTCAGCCGATTTGCCCGTTTCATGGCTGGCGATCGCATTTTTACCAAAGATTTTAGCTAAATTTTCCGCAATCTCTTTACAAGTTGCCGTAAAACTGGTAAAAATCACAATTTTCGGGAAACGCTCGCCCGGAATCGGTCGTTTAATTTGCTGTTGGATTCTCGACAGCAAATCGCGAGGTTTGCTGTGATACTCGCGCGGAACCTTCAAAGCAACTGCGAGAAATCGGAGAATCGCGATTCGTAACAAACTCAGTCGATCGAGTCCTTCCTGGGGCTTTTCCAGGGTGTTGAGCAAGGTTTCCAGCATTTCCCTTTCTTCGGGAAACAGCGCAGTTTTGGTCAAAATTGCCGTGTCATTTTGTCCAAATTCGCGATCGAGTTCTGGAGTCGATTTTTTCTGCAAACGAGCTTTGACAACCCGTTCTAAAACATTCAGCCAAGTACCGGAAGCGCGGAAAAACAGCAGAAAAATTCTCTGATATTCGCTCGACTTGGGAGCGACTGTGCGCCACTTATCGAGTACGGTTTGAATTTCCGACCACTGTTCATCATTCAGATCGTACTCAGTTTTGGGGACAGCATCTCGATCGAAAATCACATCCTCAACCGCATCGCGGCGGTTGCGAAGGATGCGGCGGTGCAGGCGGTAGGTATCGCTAACGTGAGTGCGAATAGTTCGGACAAGCCGAGCCTGTTCTGCGGTTTCTTTAGTTTTCAAACAACTTTCTAACTCGGTTGCTAATCCGATTAAATAATCATCTTTGGCAAAAATAGTGCGGAGTTGAGCTAGTTTTGCTTGCAAAACAGCAGGCTTGGCATTTTCTCGGAAATCCAGCAAAGCGCGACCGATTTCTTGACGGTTTTGCACCTGTTCTTTGAAGCTTTCCAGGTCATCAAGACGGTAAGTTGTGGGATCTAGCAAGTGCAGCATCGTTAGAAAATCTTGCTCGCGGCCGAGAACTGGCGTTGCAGATAATAACAATACATTTTTGCTTTTGTGAGCTAGTTTCTGACAAAGTTCAAAGGACTGCTGCTGAGCGCGATCGCTCGAATGTGCCATTGCAGCCATATCATGCGCTTCATCAATAATCAGAAAATCTAGGTTGGCGTTGCGGCTAATTTGATTGATTTCGCTAACAGCAACAAGCTGCACTCGGTCAGCAAAATGAGACAAATAGAATTTATTTTCTAACTCCTGCCGCCACTGTTCGAGCAAGTATTTGGGAACCAGCACCACAGCGCGTCCTTGAGGTTCATCTAGCAGAAATTGGCGGAGAATTGTGCCAGCTTCTACAGTTTTCCCCAGTCCTGGTTCGTCTGCCAATAAATAGCGCACGATTGGGTCTTCTAGGACGCGCCGGACGACTTCTACTTGGTGCGGATAGAGGTCTATGTTAGCAGAAATTAAACCCGTCATGCCGCGGCTGACGGCCCGCTGTTCGATCGCAGATTGAACGAATGCCAATCGGCGATCGTGAAAATACGGCGTTTCTTGGCCTTTGACTGCTAAAATGTCGATCGGATCGGCGATCGGGATATTGCAGCGAACGTAAAGTTCGCTTTCGACAGCTTGCAAACTTTGGCTGTCGGGCAGGTCAATTTCGTATTCTAATTTATCTTCATCCCAGTCATAAACTCGCCCAATTATCCATCTTTCCTGAGTGGTACTCCAGAGGTAGCAGCGGGTTTGGCGCTGAAGTCTCGCTTCTTGCAGCAAGCCCAAAGGCACAGTTTTGCGGATGCGGTTTTTAACTGAGCAAAAATATTCAACTACGGCATCGGTACGCGATACCTCGACAACTTTTCCGACTCCCAAATCGTTTCTGGGCGATCGAACTAACGAACCAACATCAATCATAGTTTTAGCCTGATAATACTTACTAGAATACAGCAAATTCTTTCACGTTAAAAAAATTAGCAAAATGCGATTTTTGCCTGCGTCACTTTTCGAGTCAAATGACACTCAATCTGGTATTCTCAAAACAATAAGTTTAGCATGGTAAATAACATTTTGGGAATTGAATAAATATGCTAGCAGGGAATAAGAATAAGTAATTACGCGGAAGGAAAAATAACCCCTGGATTACCGGATTCCCATTTCGGGTATTTCTGCATAACACTGGTATAAATTTCCGAGTCTGTGAACGCTGCTAGCCAAGCTTGTAGCGGAGGCCAAGGCTGTTCGTTGAACCAATTTAGATCGGTATGAGCGAATTGACGGACAAAAGGTGCGATCGCCATATCAGCCAATGCTACATTATTACCAAATAAATATTTAGTGGCGCTTAACTGTGCATTGAGTTTGTCCAGGAATAAAGAACCTTCATAACGATGTACTTGGGCATCAACACCGGGATAGCGATCGGGGTACTTATAACGGTCAAGATGATATTTAAATCTATCATCAAATAGAGCGATTAGTTCCAGCATTTCTGTAACCGAACCTTGCTGTGGCATCAACCATTTTTCAGGATCGTGTTGTCTCAATGCCCACAACATGATATCGATACTTTGATCGAGTACCCGCCCGTCAACATCAATTAATATTGGTACTGTACCTTTGGCAGATACCTCCAACATCTCTGGTGGTTTGTCTCGCAAAACAACTTCCCGCAACTCACACACCCGATTGCTAACCGTTAAGGCCAAGCGCGCGCGCATAGCATAGGGACAGCGGCGAAAAGAATACAAAATCGGGTATTTTGCTGACATATTATCTCAATTCCGGTTGCACCGGAATTATTGTTGACTGTTGACTGTTGACTGTTGACGGGCGGGTCGAAAAACTGAATAGTTGAGTGTTAACTGTTGACTCGATTTTATTATTCCGATGCAACCGGAAACGATATAATTAGTCGATCGCGCGATCGGGCTTTTCGGGTCAGAAACCCCGTTTATTCGTAGATTTCTCGTCGCTAAACAAGATTTTTCGTAGAAACGGGGTTTCTTTAAGCTTAGTGAATAATAATATTAGTCGATCGCACCATCTACTTTTTCCTTCGCATCGTAGCGCGCGCCTATATGTACTTGGTTGCGACGCTTAGCAAGCTCAATCTGACGTTGACGTTCAGATAAGGCTTGTTTTTTGGTTTCAGTTTTGGAGTCATGACAATGAGGACAACTCACACCCAGTACAAATAATTCCGAAGCCTTATCTTCCTGACTAATCGGGTGACGACAACCGCGACAAAGTTCATAGTTTCCCGGCTTTAACCCCTGACCAACAGAAACCCGTTCATCAAAGACAAAACATTCACCTTCCCAACGACTTTCTGCTTCGGGCACCGTTTCCAAATATTTTAAAATTCCGCCTTCGAGATGATAGACTTCCTCAAAACCTTGAGTACGCAAAAAAGCAGTAGATTTTTCGCAGCGAATACCACCCGTGCAAAACATTGCCACCTTGGGTTTATTGCGTAAAGCAGTTTCCCGCCGCACCCATTCAGGTAACTCAGAAAAGCTTTTTGTTTTTGGATTAATAGCGCCTTCAAAAGTACCCAGAGATACCTCGAAGTCGTTACGCACATCAACCACGACAACATCGGGATCGTCAAGCAGCTTATTCCACTCCTCCGGCTTAACATATTTGCCAGCCATGAGGCGGGGATTAATGTCCGGTACTCCCATCGTGACGATTTCGCGCTTCAAGCGTATTTTCAGGCGGTAAAAAGGTGCTTTTTCCGAGAAAGATTCCTTGTGCACGAGATCCGCAAAACGCGGGTCACTACGCAAGAATGCCAGCACTGCGTGTACGCCCTCGGACGGGCCGGCAATCGTGCCATTGATGCCTTCTTGGGCCAGCAAGATAGTGCCTTTGACGTTGTTGTTGTTGCAACAATCGAGTAGCGGTGCTTTCAGCTCAGCCAAATCCGGTAGTTCAACGAACTTATATAAAGCAGCAGTTAAGAAATAAGCCATATATCGAATGGATAAGAGTAATTAATTTTCATAATTAAATTATATGAAAATTCAGTCAAAGCGGACGGTGGGACTCGAACCCACGAGGTTCAGCGGAATAGGTAAGCATCACTCATGGAACCCGATACTGGCAAAGGGTTACATCCTCCGAGCTGATTTTTGTATCCCGTGTACTCTCCAAATTGTCTCCAAATTGTCTCCAAAGTGCTAACGTTGTCCTGTCGCTTTTGAAATTTTACCATGACCCATACGTCTAGTAGAGGTGCGGAATGTGGGTTGAAAGCACCAGGCAAAAAGTCGAGGGCTGATTTGGCGGATATGGAAACTGTGCTGGACGTATTGGCAGAGCTAGGTGCTTAACCAAAGCCATATTTAGATACACTCCAAATTGTCTCCAAATTGTCTCCAAATTGTCTCCAAACAGCCCTCAAAAACCCTGTATTTGTCTCCAACAACATCGTGTGCAACCACAGAGGTCAAGCCCTAGAAACGCCAAAACCCTTGATTCCTCAAGAGTTTTAAATAGTTTTTTCGCAAGCGGACGGTGGGACTCGAACCCACGACGTTCAGCATGGGAAGCTGACATTCTACCACTGAATTACGCCCGCGCTTAGGGTTTTTTACTTGCTTTCACCTTCTTTGACTGTGGAGGCGCAGCGGTAAAAAACTACTAGAAAAACATTGTACAACTATTTTCTGATTTTGAGTATAGCATTTTGACAATCAATTTTGGCCGATCGCCGATCGCACAGCCGAGCCATGATACTGCGGCAGACGAGTCCATTGTCATCGCGGCCAAAAGCTGCCACTAAATCAGCAATCGCCTCGGTTCCGAACCTTGACAAAGAGTTAGCGGCTTCGGATCGCACATTCCGATCGCGCGATCGCACTGCATCATTTTTAACAGCGCAGCTATTGAGTCCGCAGTTTGACTGTGCCGCCATCCCATCGCCACGAACGATCGCACCATAAACTCGCTATCGTCCACTTTCCTCAGCAACATCGGTAGCGCCACCGCAGAATCGCCCTTTCTCACAGCCGTTACCCCCCGCAGCCTGTCTGGAGAATCAGAACTTTGCAGTGCTGCTGGGATTTCCCTAATTTCCCGAAGCCAATTAAAATATATTTTTGTTACTTTGATTTAAAATTTTAGCAAAGAGTGTGGGATTTTGGGAAGATTAACAAAAATTCCGTTATTAGATTATGTCTGCCAATTAACAGCCTCAAACTTCAACACCAGAAGAAGTTCAGGAAGTATTTGGTGAATTTGAGCAATATTGGCAACGACCGATCGACGATACCCTGGAAATTACTAACAAGGTAAAAATGCCTCAACAATTCGTGATGAGACACTTAGAAAATGTATCGGCTCAATAAGTAGGGGGAGCAGTTATTCTAGTTGCCAAGACAAGCCCAAGGGATGAAGAGAAGATGTTTCG